>NZ_MLAQ01000008.1 GCF_002272895.1 Helicobacter sp. 12S02232-10 | reverse complement strand
ATTAAAACATATTTTTATTAAATTATTCATTAATTATTTTTTTATAACTCCTAGTTTATACAATTGAATTGACATTTTTTTGAGATTTTAATGGTTAATTTGGTTGAAATGATTTACTAAGATAATTTATAGTTTTAGTTTTAATGAAAATATAATATTATAAAAATGGATAAAAAATCTGTTTGGGATAAAAATATGGAGGAATTTTGATATTTAAATTTGATTTTGATGTCGATTTTTATTTAAAACTGATTGATTTTAAATAAAAATTATCAAGGTGAAGGTGTAAAAAGATACTTTAGAGCCATAATGGCTTGTGAAACTTTTATTATCAAGGAATTTATAGTTCTTTTGGGGCAGGATAAAAAAGAATTCGGACTTCAGTTTTTCCAAAAAGCTCATAAATTCTCTCTGCAAGACTCAAACCAACTGCATCGGCAACAAACATTTTAAAAAGTCCATAGTCTTTCCTGCCGCTCACTTGTTCTTTTTCGCTCAAAAGTAGAGAAGTAGCGGCATATTTGTAACATTCAAAATAATAAAAATCATCAAAGCCATCTTCAAGCAATCTATCTACAATGCCATCTTTAAGCTTGGTATCAGCATAAATTTCAAGTAAAGCCATTTGGAACCTCTCTTAAAGCTTGATTTTCTTAGCAAGTGCGCGAAACATTGGAGGCAAAAGCAGTAAGGTCAAAGCACTTGAAGTCACCAAACCGCCTAAAACCACGATTGCCAAAGGTTTTTGCACTTCAGAGCCGACGCCGTGAGAAAGCAACATCGGCACTAATCCTAAAGCAGCGATGAATGCTGTCATCAAAACTGGACGCAGTCTTCTTTTTGCCCCGATCAAAACGGTTTCATCAATGCTTTTTCCTTGTTTGATTAGCTCTTTGAAATACCCCACCATTACCACACCATTTAACACAGCAATCCCAAAAAGTGCGATAAAACCAACGCTTGCAGGCACTGAAATGTATTCGCCTGATAAAAATAATGAAATCAAACCACCTGTAATCGCAAAAGGGATGTTGAGTAGAATCAATAATGCTAAAGGGATACTTTTAAAGGTAAAAAATAGAATAAAAAATATCACTAAAATGCTGATGGGGATTACGGTTGCTAATCTTGCGTTGGCACGCTGTTGGTTTTCAAACTGCCCGCCGTAGGTGATGAAATAATTTTGGGGGAGTTTGATTTGGCTTGCAACTTTGGTTTTTATCTCATCGACAAAACCACCTAAATCCCTATCGACAACGTTACTCCTTACGACACTCATACGACGGCTGTTTTCTCGAATAATGGTAACGGGTCCATCGACCTCACTGATGTTTGCAATCGAAGTGATGGGGACAGCATAACCTCTATTTGAAGCCATTTCAAGGCTCTTTAGCTTTGTGATGTCAGTGGAAATTTCACTGCTTTGTCTGATGATGACAGGTGTGCGGGCAAAGCCTGTGGGAATGTATTCGACAACCAAGCCTTCTAAAGAAGACTTCATAAATTTAGAAAATTCATCACTGGTAATCCCAACATTTGCCATTGCGTGGCGTTCGGGGGTGATATAGAGATAATTTACCCCTTGATTGAGTGTGGTAAAGACCTCGCTAGATCCTTGAATGCCTTTTAAAAGCTCTGCGATTTGAGAGCTTAATTCGTTGAGTTTATCAATATCATCGCCAAAAATCTTGATCGCTAAATCCCCGCGAACACCTGTAAGCATTTCTGATATTCTCATATCAATGGGCTGGGTAAAGATAAAGCTGATGCCTTTAAAGTCTTCTAAAGAATTTGAAATTTTATTGATAAGCTCTGTTTTGTTTTTGACTTCCCACTCATCTTTGGGCTTAAAAGAAATGAACATATCGGTTTGATTCAATCCACCTAAATCCAAACCAAGTTCATCTGATCCTGTTCTGGCTACGATTGTTTTGACTTCAGGGATACTTTGATGGATTTTTTTCTCGATTTTTAAAATCAGCTCTTTGGACTGATTTAGAGAAATTGAGGGTGTGGTCTCAACGGTCAAAACGACATCTCCTTCATCAAGAGTAGGCATAAATGCCTTGCCCACAAAAGGAAAAAGTGAAAAGCTTCCAATCAGAAAAATAGCTGCGCCTATAAACATTATCTTAGAATGGTTTAGAGAAAAATTGAGCATTGGATTATAGAGGCGATAAAAAAATCTTGTCAAAAATGTTTCTTTATGTTCTTTTACTTTCAGCACAATCGAACTTACTACTGGGATAATTGTGATGGAGAGCACTAAAGACCCTAAGAGGGCAAATACAATACTTGAGGCTAAAGGACCAAACATTTTTCCTTCTAAACCTTCAAGAGAAAGGATGGGAACAAAGAATATGATGATGATTATAATCCCGCTTACAACTGATACAGCAATTTCTTTGCAAGAACGATAGAGAGCGTGGAGCTTGGTGGTGGATTTGTTTGTGCTGAGTTTTTCAAATGCATTTTCAACCACAACAACTGCAGAATCTACAAGGATACCAATGGCGATGGCAAGCCCACCTAAACTCATCAGGTTCGCACTGATACCGCTACTTTTCATCAAAATAAATGCCACTGCTAAAGACAGAGGTAAAATCACGCTTACTGCTGCTGCTGCGCGTAAATCGCCCAAAAATAAAAATAGCGTGATGATGATTAAAACAATCGCTTCTATGAGTGTCTTTGAAACATTATCTACAGCCTTTTGCGTGAGTTCGGAACGATCATAGAAGGTGTTGATTTTTACGCCTTTGGGTAGTAGGGGCTTTAATTCTTCTAATTTTTTCTTGACATTAACAATCACTTCTTTGGAGTTTGCTCCCTTTAAAGAAAGCACTAACCCCTCTGTCGTTTCTCCTATTCCATCTTTGGTCACAAAACCTAATCTCGTGCGGTAGTTTGAAATCACATTGGCAAAATCGCCGATATGGATATAGCCGGTATTTGTGGGTATTGTGATGCTTTTGATTTCATCTTCGTTGATGGCTGCTGTTTGGATTTTTACCAAAAAAGTTTCGCCATCTCTATCGACCCTGCCTGCGCCATCGTTTTTGAGATTGGCTTTGAGGGCGTTTTCAAGATCGGATATGGAAATCCCGAGCCTTGCCATATCGTTAAAATCTGGGACAACCACGATGGCTCTGGAATAACCTCCCAAAGAATTCACATCAGCAACCCCTTTAATCGTACGTAAAGCTGGGCGAATCACAAAATCAAGCAATTGGCGTTTTTCTACTTCGGGCAAATCCCCATCTATGGTAAACATAAACATATCTGAAAGCGGGGTAACGATGGGTGCCATCCCGCCATCAACGCCATCAGGTAATTCTGGAAGAATCATTGAAAGCTTTTCATTGACCATATTCCTAGCTAAATAAATATTGACTTTATCATCAAAATCAATCGTGATATCAGCAATGGCATATTTGGAAGTGCTTCGCAAAGATTTTTGCCCTTGTAAGCCTAAAAGTTCCATTTCCAAAGGACGAACGACCCGATTTTCCATCTCTTCTGGTGACATACCTGGTAACTTCAAGACAATCTTGACTTGCGTTGAGGACACATCGGGAAATGCATCAATTGGGATAGTGATAAAACTATAGGTTCCAAAAAACAGCAAAACAAAAGCACAAATGATGGCCATAATCCTTTGACGGAGTGAAAATTCAATGATTTTAGCTAACATCACTCATCGCCTATATTGTTGATGATGCCTTTGAGTGCAATCAAAGCACCTGCGGCTACTTTATCGCCTATTTTGACAGACTTATCATCAATGACAAATAAATTATTTCTCTCTTCAATAATATGAACGGGCGTGGGCATAAAACCATCTTTTGTGCGGATAAATACAAGGTAATCTGAGCCGTTTTTGATGAGTGCGTTTGAGGGAATCACGATAGAGCCTTCAGGCTTTATCCCCTCAATATAAACATCAAGCATTTCACCGACACGATAATTCCCTTGATCGATCAATGCTGTGGCAAGAATGGTATTAGAGGCTTTATCAAGTACAACGGATATGGATTGGATCACGCCGATTTTCTTGCCATTTTCATCAAATACTGCCGAACCTTTTTTGATGAATCCTGAAACGCTGATGGGAAGCTTGATTCTAGCAAGCAAGTCATCATTTTTTGATATTCTGATATAGGTGGTAAAGGCTGGGATTTTATCTCCTGTGTTCTTAGGGGCAACCGATAAAATACCACTATCTCGGGCAACTACGCGAAACCCATATTTGCCTTTGGGGTTTTTTGGGTCGATACCAAAAATCTTAAAAGTGGATTCAATCTGCCTGACTTTAAGCTCCATTTCTTGGCTTGCTAAATAGCTTACCTGATATTCTCGCTTTGAGATCACGCCTGCTTTATAAAGATCTCTGTCTTTTTGGGTCACATCTTTGGCAACTTTTAGCCTGTTTTGAGTGTTTTGAAGTTCAAAATACAAATTATTCAAATCAATCGAACTGATTTCACAAATCACTTCGCCCTCTTTGACATTTTCGCCCTCGCGTCTATAAAGAGCAGTAACAATCGCATCAAAGCTTGAGCTTTGGGTTGATGAGCTTTTATTGTCAAAATCAATATAGGCATTGAAAGGTAAGCCTTTGCCTGAGATGTTTCCATCAATGGTGATGACTTTAATTCCAAGATCACTGAGTTGCTCTTTTGATATTTTTATTGCATCATATCCCCATAAAAATGGGACAAGAACAACTAAAAACAACCATCGTTTCATTTATTTTCTCCTATATCTGTCAAGCTTTTACCCAAAGTTTCTTCTAATAATGCAGTCGTATTGACATAATCAAGCTTTGCTTCTGCTAAAGCAATCAAGGCATCCATATAGGAATTTTGATAAATCAAATACTCAAATAAACCGATTTTTTGGGATTCATAGGCGATTTTTCCCATTTCCATCAAATGCTTTTTATTTTGGATATTTTCTTTTTGAATCTCTATGTATTTTTCTTTATTTTTGAGTTGGCTCATATAAGAATTTGTTTGTATTCTGATATTTCTTTTGATCACTTCACTTTGTGCAAGCGCTCCGCTTTCAAGTGCCATATATTTTCTTTTCAAGTGCGTATTTTTAGGGGTTAGGGGCAAGGGAATTTGAAACTTTAGGGAAACATTGGTTGAGGAGTTGGCATTTTCTACTCCTGCTCCTACTTCTAAAGTATTAAATCTGTCTCTATTGGCAAGTTTGGCATTGGTTTGATAATCTTTTGCACTTAAATCAATGATATCGACATATAAGGAATGATCAAGGATTTGTTTCAAACCTGAATCTTCTATCTTGACATATTCAAACCCCAAACCTGATACCTTGACACTATGGGCATCATCTAAAAAAACACTGAAATTGGCATTGTCGGGGTTTGGTTCTACGATCGCCAAAAGGGTATCAAGGGTTTTTTCTAAATTGATTAACATTGATTCGACATTGGTTTTAGCTAATTTTGATTCCAAATAGGAGTTTCTAAAATTGATATAGTCTTTTTTGGACATACTGCCTGCATCGACTTTGTCCTTTGCAATTTTGAGTTGGGAGAGATAGTTATTTTCCCTTTGGGTATAGATATCGTACTTTTCTTTCGTGATAACATAGTTCAAATAAAGGCGTTTTGCGGCGATAAAAACTAGATTTTTACTCAGTTCATAACTCTTTTTGTATTGGATTGTCTTGATATGCAGACTTTGATAAAGCATCGTGCTGACCCAAGGAAGCTTGGGTATTAGCATTAAAAGTGCTGTAGTTTGGGGTGCCATATTGCCTTGATTGTTTTTTACCATCGAAACATCTGTTTCAACATAGGGATAATCCCAAGCAATTAAAGATCTTTGATTTTCAAGAAGACTTTCATATTCGGCCTTTTTCCCTATGAGTTCAATTGAGTTTCTCTCCACAGCTTTGACAAAAGTGCTTAAACTGATCTCGTGGGCAAAAGCACCCATAAAAAGCCCGCACACTAATAAACCTATCTTCAAACCATTCATCGCTACTCCGAACTAAAATTTAGACAAGAATTAAACAATATTTTCATTATGTTTGTGTCAAGAGTATGTGGTTAGAATTTAAATCCCAACCATACTTTAGCAATATTGTTTTTATACCCATTGGCATCATCAATATTGATATAACCCAAAGAAATATCCATCTGTTTGAGTACAATACCACAAAGTGCATTGAACTGACCTTGAGAGGACTTATCTTCTACATTTCCATAATAGCTTATTCCATATTTCAACCCTAAAAAATACCTGCCTTTATAATCATATCTGATGGTTGCATAGCCTGTTTTTGCCCCTTCGCCATAAACGACAGTATTGTATTCTAGGGGATTATCATCGGCATAAATGGGAAGATTATTTGTAGCATTTCTCTTGTCATTTTGCAAATAGCCTAGCGCAAAATGAAGACCTTTATACTTGAAAGCCTGCTCAACCTGCCATAAATAACCCGCTACACTTCCCATACTTTCAGGAACATAACACGCCAATCCTGCCAATTCATTTAAAGATGGATTGTTACAATATTGGGTTGATTGTTTGGAAGCATTGACAAAAACGTAATGCAAACGCGTTTTAAACTCCCATTCTCCATAAGCTAAATTCCAATCAGTTCTTATACCCACCATATACAAAAGAGTATCAAAATAATTATAATACAGATTTAAATCAAGTAAGTGATGGTGATACTTAACATCTAAGAAATAGTTATTTTTAATTTGATAACCCTCGTAATGATTATACCAATAATTGATATAGCCAAAGCTGATATTTTCTTGGGCATTTGCATAGGCTTGGGCATCAAACCACCCTGCTTGGATTGTCCAATCTTCAAATCTGTCAATCACTGCACTCACGCCCTCCACATAATCTCCGATCCATTCAAGACTAAGGGGAAATCTTCCCATATTCAAACTCCCCCAATCGTTTTTGTAGCGCGCATAAAGCGTGTGAAACAAAAATCCCGTGCTGGTATATCTGAAATCCTTCGCTTCATCGTTATTAATCCTAAAGCCGATACCAACGATATCATTTACAATATCTGAATAAATATCTTTATTTTTGACTTTATGTAAAAGCCCTGTCGCACTCACGCCCACCCCAAATTCAAATCCGAAAAATTCCTTGCTTTTGATTTCAAATGTTCCAAAAAGATTGGTATAACCGCCTCTAAGATCACTTTGATCATACCTGCCAAAACCTCCTGAACTGAAAAATCCAATCTGTGCATCAAAAGTCCCAAATTCGCTTTGAGTTTGCGCACTTGCAAAAAAGAAAACAACTTGAGAAAGCAAGATAGCTTTGCGGCAAAAACTCATTATATGCCCGCTTAAAACGCAATTTCTTTGACATCGCCTACTTGTAAGAATTTTTGATAAATACTAAAAATCAAGTTTTTGCGATTTTCTTTGATTGAATCGTCGCTGTCATTTACCAATACGTTTTGAAAAAATGCATCAAGGGGTTTTTTGAGTGAAAATAAGGCTTGAATTTTCTCATCAATACTCCCAAAACTCCTCTTTTCAATCGCCTCATAGGCCTCATAAAGATGGAGTTCTTCAGGCTGTTTTAAAAGACTTTGATTGATTTTTTGAGCGTTTTTCATTTCTTTGGTAATATTTGCAACCCGCTTAAAGGTGCTGATAAAGGCTTCTTTGTTTGCATTTTCAAAGAATCTGTTTAAGGCAGAGGCTTTAAGGATTATGGCACAAACTTCACGTTCGCCACTACTTAAAACGCTTCTATAAATTGAGGGGTTTAGTGCCATAATTCCTTCGAAACGCTCGATAAAAAAATCTTCAATCAAAGAGATGTCTAAAGGTTGATAACCCACGCAATCAAAAAGATTTTTAATGTCTTTATGCAAATCAAAGGGGATTTTATATTCTAAGACAATTTTTAACACGCCTGTAGCTGCTCGCCTGAGTGCAAAAGGATCTTTTGAACCTGTGGGGATTTTTCCGATACTAAAAAGCGAAAAAATACTATCAAGCTTGCTTGAAATCGCTACGATTGATGAAAACATTTCAGATGGTAGCATAGAATTCTCACCTATAGGCAGATACTGCTCTTTAATGGCAAGGCAAATATTTTGGTTTTCATCTTGAGCTTTGGCGTAATAATAACCCATCAATCCTTGAAGTTCGGGAAATTCATAAACCATCTCACTAAGCAAATCTGCTTTTGAAATATCAAGCGTGCGTGCCATCAGATTTTTAGCCTCTTCTAAAGGGGTGGGTAAAAATTCCTGATATTTTTCAACCAAATAAAGTGCGATTTTTTTCTCGCGTTCTGCCTTGTCTTTGAGAGTGCCTAATCCTTCGACAAAAACGACTTTTTCAAGCCCATCAGGAAGTAGCCCTCTTAAAAGATCGTTTTGATAAAAAAACATTGCATCGCTTAATCTTGCTCTTAAAACCTTTTGATTCCCCAGAATGATTTTTGTCACATCTGAAGCCGTAGAATTGCTCACTACGATAAAACCATTGTGAAGTTTTCCATCTTTTTTGATTGCAAAATAACGTTGATTTTCTTTCATTGAAGTGATGATGACTTCAGGAGGAAGAGTTAAAAAATTTTCATCAAACTGCCCATATAAAGCTCTTGGATACTCTGTGATTGCAACGATTTCTTCTAAAAGCTCTTTATCGATTTCAACTTCAATATTTTGATCTTTTTGAAGATTTTTTAAATCTTGCAAAATTTTTGCCCTGCGATCTTCTTGCGAAAGAATCACACAGCCCTTTTGAAGAGTGTCAAAATAATTTGGAATGCTGCTTACTTCTTGCCATTGGAAACTCTTATCAGAATGGATTTTTGTCGCTTTTTTGGCGTTAAAACCATAGGCTTCCATTTTTATATCTTGATTGCCAAAAAGAATGCAGATATTTCTGATCGGACGGATAAAGCTTTTCTTGATGCGACCCCATCGCATTGATTTTCCAAAATTTAAGCTTTCTAAAAAATCGGTGATGATTTCAGGAAGAAGGCTCGCTACTTGGATGCCTTGAATTTGTTTTGAAAAATATAAGACTTCTTTGCCATCTTTATGGGTGGTTTTTAAATCTTGTATAGACACTTGGCACTTTTTGCAAAAACTCTCACCTGCTTTGCTCAAACCTTTTTTTATATCTCCATCGACATAGGCTATTCCAATGGGAGGACCAAAAAACTCTTCTTCCCTCTGTGGAGTCATCACAGAAAAAGAAGGGCAAAATATTGTAATGCGTCTGGGTGTATAAAATACTTGAGTTTTGCTTGATAAGTCGTACTTTTCTAAGACTTTCTCCCATTTTTGTGCAATATTGGGAAATTCCTTCAAAAACGGCAGAGCAGGTAATTCTTCAAGCAGAATTTCTACCAACAAATCCTCTGTATTCAAAATCACTCCTTTGAGGCTGAACTATATTTCTATGTCTAAAGACCAATGCAAGTCTATGTATTGGCTTCAATTTTTATGGTGGTATATTTTAAAATTCTTATTCATTATCTTTTTGTATTATATATCTTTAGAACTTAATAAAAGGTTTTATCTTAAATATTCAATCATAATCCCAAATAAAGGCTTATTGATCAAAAAGATTTTAATACTTTTGGTGTTTCTTATTCCTGCGTATGCTGAGCTTCCTCTTTATAAAATAGAGGGCAAATGCGTTGATCCTAAAAATTTTAACGAAAGACAAAAGCAAGTCATTTTATACGCCTATAACTATGGTGCGCCAAAAGGATTGGGTTATACAATGGCAGCTATTGCCTGGAAGGAATCGTGTGCGGGCGAATATATGGTAAATTTCTCCGATCCAAGCGCAGGAATCTATCACGCTCATATACCTGGAGTCATCAAAAAATACGGAAAATATAAGGATACAAGTTTTATTAGGAATTTAGTCGGGGAGCTTTTGATGCGTGATAGCGAGTTTGCTTCAAAAGTCGCTCTAGATACTTTGCTTTATTGGCAAAAAAGACGCGATGGGAATTATAAGGATATGGTGAAATCCTATAATAAAGGGTTTAGCTGGGAAAAAAACAAACGCATTGATAAGATAGCTGAAGCTTACTATCAAGACATCAGAATGAATGTTCTTAAACTCCGTAATTTTATCCCCAAATACACCAAAACACACAACAATACCTTAAAAATAGAACTTGAAAATAAAAATCAAAATATCAAAAATACCATCAAAGAGCTTCAAAATACAAAAACTAAGCCCTCCTCAAACCAAACTAAACAAGAAAAATTCTTCATTATGCCCGAACCTTAAAAAATTTTGAGTTAAAATAAAAAAACCGAAATTACAAGGAAAAACAATGGCACAAAAAACTCTTCTGGTTATTACTGATGGTATCGGGCATAACCCCAAAACCCAATACAACGCTTTTTATCAGGCAAAAAAGCCCACTTATGAGTGGATGTTTAAAAATATTCCTCATTCTTTGATTAAAACCTATGGAATGAGCGTGGGTCTTCCTGAGGGACAAATGGGAAATTCTGAAGTAGGGCATATGTGCATTGGATCTGGCAGGATTCTTTATCAGGATTTGGTCAAAATTTCTTTAGCTATTCAAAACCATCAAATTGAAGAAAATCCCGCTTTTCAATCTGTAACCAATCATTCAAAAATCATTCATTTATGCGGTCTAATCAGCGATGGGGGTGTGCATTCGCATTTAGATCATTTTCTTGCTATCGCCAAGCTGCTCCAAAAAGCGGGTAAAAAAGTTTGGCTTCATCTCATTACTGATGGTAGAGACGTTCTTCCTAAAAGTGCAAAAACTTATATTGAAAAAATTTGTGCGATCTGTTCTGAAGATATAAAAATAGCAACAATTTGTGGGCGATTTTATGCAATGGATAGAGATAAACGTTGGGATCGTGTGAAAATTGCTTATGAGAGCATTGTGACAGCAAAAAATCCAAGCCCGCTTTGTGCGATGGAATACATAACAAATATGTATTCTCAAAATATTACTGATGAATTCATTTTGCCTGCAAGCTTCAAAGATTATGCGGGTATGAATGATGGAGAAGGATTTATTTTTACAAATTTTAGGAGTGATCGTGCTAGAGAAATTATTGAGGCTATTGGGAATACGAATTTTGAGGGCTTTGAAAGGAATAAAAAAGTTCGCCTCAATATCGCAACAATGACTTGCTATGATGAAAAATTTTCCTATCCAGTATTCTTTCCTAAGGAAAAAATCCGAAATACATTGGCTGAAATCGTCTCAAATGCTAACCTTACCCAAGCTCACGTTGCTGAAACTGAAAAATATGCTCACGTTACTTTCTTTTTAAATGGGGGGATTGAAGAACCTTTTACCAATGAAAGCAGAGTACTTATCCCAAGCCCAAAAGTCAGCACTTATGATCTATGCCCGCAAATGAGTGCTGCAGAGGTTTCTCAAGCTGTTCAGAAATTTATGCAGATGGGTACTGATTTGATTGTGGTTAATTTCGCAAACGGAGATATGGTAGGGCATACAGGAAACTTAGAAGCTGCTATCAATGCAGTCGAAGCTCTTGATACTGAGCTTGGAAACATTATTAAATGTGCCGAAGAACTTAATTACGCATTTGTAATTACAAGCGATCACGGAAATTGTGAAGAAATGAAAGATGATGCAGGCAATATGCTTACCAATCACACTATTGGCGATGTTTATTGCTTTGTGATGGGAGAAGGGGTGGAGAAAATCAAAGATGGCGGTTTGAATAACATTGCTCCCACAGTACTAAAATTGATGGGATTATCTAAGCCTGAAGAAATGGATGAGGCGCTGTTTTAGCCCCTCTCAAAATCCTCTTTTATCCCCCCATATTCGAATATGAAGCCTGTCGGAAAAACAAAAGCCCTCTTGGAGGCAAATTGGATAAATCTCTTTGATATTTTCATTCAATTCCTTTTCTGTCGTTCCTTGTGGCATTAAAAAAATTTTATTTCCCTTGAGTGAAAGTTTAGAGAGTAGATCCTTGATTTCTTCGATAACTTTTTTGTTTCGACACATTTGGGCATTGCAGACAAATTTAAAAACCACACTATAAGCATTGTCAATAATTTCTTGGATCACGTAAGGTTTTATCCTTTTTTCAAGAGGTTCACCAGAATTGCTTAACTTAACACTCAAAGTAAAATAAAGGTGTTTTAAAACCTCATCAAACTTAAATTTTACACTTGCGTTACTTTCTACACAAACCCGATGTTCTCTTTGCAAAAAATATTTTATGGTTTGGGATAAAATGGGATTTTTAAAATGCAAGCTTGGCTCCCCTCCTGTCAAGATCACATCAAATTTTGTTTGAGAAAATGACTTTATTTTTTCTATGAGATCAGTGCTGTTTTCATAAAATTGCCATTCTTTTGAAAAAGCCGAATTTGCTGCATAAATGCTATCACAACCCAAAAACTCTCTATCTTTGAACCGACTTTTAATCCCAAATCCCCTGCACGTAAGATTGCACCCTCCAAGCCTTACAAATACGCTAGGAGTGCCGATAAACTCACCCTCTCCTTGCAGGCTGTAAAAAATCTCAGAAATGGGTAACATTAAATTTTAATCTGATGTAAAGGGAGGGGGTTTTTAAAAGGTTTTTGCAAAGAATGGCAATCATAAGCTTTCAGCTTTTCAAGCATATCAGAATCTCTCCATTCAAGGCGTATCTGTTCTGAAAATTCTACCGAATCTAAAGAGATGTGCTTCATAAAATTTGGATTGTTTAAGTCCTCTCTAAAGGCTTCTGCATAGCCGTGATCGGTTTCGTGGATACGCACAGAAGTCACTTTTATTGCTCCTTCAGAATTTCCAAATTCAGTCGCACCTAAAATCTTATCAATATAAAACAGCAATATCAAAGCATAGTTTTCAGCGCTTGGATTGAGTGAAAGTCTGATATATCTTGCGGAATTTTTGAGGATAAAATCTATAAAATCAGGTTCTTCTTTATCCCAAAAATGATGGGCGTGATCAAACCCATCAATAAAATCAGCGATTTGATTTTTAAAAATTCCAAAATCAAGAATCATACCAGCACTATCTAAAGAATCTGCACCCACAAAAATCTCAACTTTGTAATTATGCCCGTGAATGCTTGTAGAACATCTCTTAGAAGTGCAATTACGCACAATATGAGAAGCACAAAAACCAAAAGAACGCCGAATTACCATACAGACTCCTCTGTCATCACTTAACGGCAAGGCCAATAATAAGGAAGGTCAGAATAATATTGATAGCGTTCAGGACGAGAAAAATCAATCCTTGTAATCGTGTGGCTGATTAAATCTCTGAATAAAAGATTATAGCCGCACGTTTTTCCATTGACGCTCCCATCAATATATAAGACACGCTTTTTTAAATTCAAATCATACCAATCCAAAACAAAATGATAGCTTGAGAGATAATTAAAGCTTTCTGAATAGCCACTCAAAGCAAACGTTTTATTTGTCTTCGCACCACAATAAAACTGATCTCCATACCAATAACAAGCTTGCGATACGCCATCATCAATCATAGAATAGCTATAATTTATATTCGGATAAGACCGAATGCTTCGAAATAACTTTATAAAAATAGCGTTTTTAGCATCCTTTAATGGCAAATCTGACTGCTTATAAACACCGACAAAACCTTGTCTTTGTAGCTCATAGACAATCAAATCAACATAATAGGCAGAAAGAAGATCATTTTTATCATAAACAACAGCAATCGGGGCATTAGCATTAAAAATATAATTTTTTTCAATTACTGAATAATACCCCATATTTAGCTTGTTGGTACAGCCAAAAAATAGCCCGATCAACGAAATAAAAACCAATATCTTCAATTTCATCAAGATTCTCCAAAATATAATCTATAAAAGAATATCGGCAGAATAATCATTTTAACCATATTTCCAAAGAATCCATATCTTCATAGCTCGTCATATCTAAAGTAATTGGGGTAATCGAAACATACCCTTGATGCACGGCACTAAAGTCTGAAATTCTGTTTTCGGGAGTTTTTCTTTCATCCCACGCAAGCGGGTGCAAGCCCAACCAATAATACTCCTGCCCTCTAGGGTTACGATTGAGATGGGCTTCATTTCCATAAAGCCTATAACCTTTTTGGGCAATCTTATAGCCCTTAAACTCAGAGACATTGATTTGAGGAACATTGATGTTTAAAAATTTTCTCTTTCCTAAGGGAAAACTAGCATCAAAAATCTTTTTGACAATTTCATAAATCACTTTTTTAGCCAAAGCAAAATCAAATGTATCAACCAAATTTTTATCTCTCATCACCTGTGAAATTGCTATCGATGGGATATCTTGAATCACTCCCTCCATCGCTCCTGCAGCAGTTCCTGAATACGTGATATCTTCTCCCATATTTGAACCCAAATTAATCCCTGAAATCACTAAATCAGGGCGAAGTGCTTCTTTATAGATCGTGTTGAGTGCAAGATAAATACAATCAGCAGGCGTTCCATCATCAAGCTTGAAAAAATTATCATCAATCTTGACAAATCTCAAAGGTTTTGTCAGTGTAAGCCCGTGCCCGCAAGCAGATTTTTCACTTGAAGGAGCCACAATAAAGACTTGGGCTATCTCACTCAAAGCGTCCCTTAACGCCAAAAGACCTTTGGAGTCATAACCATCATCATTGGTCAGAAGTATTTTTCTTTTCATAGATAATCCTTCAGTAAATCGTTAAGATTTTCTTTTAAACGCTTATCAAATCCGTTTAAATTCTCTAAAATCTCATTTTGAAGGTCTTTGATGCTTCCATTTGCACCCTCAAGTCCCAATAAATTCACATAGCTGTTTTTACCCTTATCGTGCTGGGTTGTCTTCCCTGCTTGCACTTCAGATTGGGTTACATCGATAATATCATCGCGTATTTGAAAATAAAGCCCTAATTTCAGCCCGAAATCACTCAAAATGTCTTCCAAATCTTTAGAAACATTAGAAATCATAGCGCCCATTTTTAAGCTCGATGCGATCACTTTAGCAGTTTTGTTTAAATGAATTTCTTGAAGCTTTTGAATTTCAAGGGTTTGGTTCTCAAAAAAACAATCCATTGCCTGCCCTATTACCATACCTCCAATCCCACCCTTATCAGAAAGTTCTCTAATGAGTCTGATTTTTACTCCATCATCAAGACGTGCTTGGCTCAAAAGATAAAAAGAATAAGTATTTAAAGCATCTCCAACCAATATAGCCGTCACTTCATCATAGCTCTGATGTAATGTAGGATGCCCTCTTCGCAAAGAAGCATTATCCATAGCAGGCAAGTCATCGTGGATCAAAGAATAAGTATGCAAGCACTCTAAAGCCAAAGCGGGCAAAAAAGCATTTTTACTCAAAGCTGGATTGAGCGCACAGACAACTGAAAGCAAAAGCTTGGGGCGAAATCTTTTACCCCCATTTTCTATCATTTCCCAAAATGAATGCTCAAAATAAGGATGAAAACCTTTTATTTCAGGCTTAAAAGCAATAAGAAATTTATCAAATGCAGTGCAAGTTTCCCGATAAAAATTCACATCCATATTTTCCTCACAATTTTAAATAAAATTCTAATCCGTTGCGCATAATCAAGACTTCTATATTTTTTTTCAAGCCTGCCTTGCTTAAAGCACTCCTTAAAGAGTCATCTGCTTTTGCAAAAGAATCATCGCTTTCTTTTAATACGGGTTTTTTATCGATCCAAATAATTTTGTCACCGACCCTAAAAGAATCAAGTTTTTTTGAAGGATTTTCATCAATGCGTGTGATCGTAAGATTTTGATCAAGCCAAATTCCAAATCTTTCCAAAAAAGTATCCGAAAGTAAAAATCCTCCGTAACGCTTATCTGTCAAAACTTTTATTTTCTTTTTTTGATTGTTTCTGATTAAAAGGATTTCGGCAGGTTTTTTGTAGGGCAGATTGCTTACAACCCATTCAAAGTCTGCATAAGAATTTAAAGCTTTGCCATTAACAGATAAAATTACATCTCCAGGCAAAAAAGGATTGTGTTCAAAAAAAGGATCGACTTGGCGTACGATAACATATTTGTCTCTTTGTACAACTCTGACGCCTATATCCCCATAATAAGGCGATTTTTGGTTTAAAAATCTATCTAAATAGGTTTTATCAATAAAATATTTTCCCCCTACTCCAATCCCATAAATCTGATAACAAATATTCCCTACAACTCCATTTCTAAGAACAGGAACAGAAAATTGGGCGTAATGGGTAAAGCCACTTTGGGCTTTTATGATCCTGCCCTTAGAAGAAACCTTAGAAGCAATGCTTGAAAGCTCTTTTTTCTTGGCATAATCATCAATTTTTGAAATATGGTAAGCATATTTTGGAGGACGAGTCTCAATCAGATACAATCCCACAAAAGGATCGGCTTTTAAAATCTTAACCCCTATTGGAGGGCTTGGAGAAAAAAGCAAGGACACATTTCCTTTGGAAGTCTTGATAGAAACTGCGTGCTGTCCTCCTTGAGAAATCGTGGCCTCATCATAATATTTGACACAATAAGAAAAGTCATAACCAAAAACTCCTGATACAATCCAAAAAATTAATAAACTCTTTAGGATAGGAGGGTTGGGCATTATTTCGTTCCAAACGGAAGCCCGCCAAGCATTTGAAACGCCATAGACTTTTTATTTTCTTCGACGCTTTTATAAGCATCATTGATCGCACTGATTAAAAGGATTTGCAAAGACTCCTTATCTTGAAGCAAACCATCATCAATAACAATATCGACAAGTTCGCCTGCACCATTGATACTCACACTTACAAGCCCACCCCCGCTTTTAGCAGTGATAATCGTTTCTTTTGCCTTTTCTTCCAGATTAGAAAATTCTTTTTGCATATTTCCAAAAAGATTCCCAAACTGTTCAGGATCAAACATTTCACACCTCTTTTTTTATCGATAATATCTTATTGCTTCCATCTACCATCACAATAGTAGGAGCATAGTCTTGCAGTTCGGATTTTTCATACCCAGCATACGCAACAATGATGACAATATCACCTATTTGAGCCTTTCGGGCTGCTGCTCCATTCAAACAAATTTCACCTGAATTTGGAAGACCCAAAATAACATAAGTGCTAAAACGTTCGCCATTATTAATATTAAGCACTTCAACTTTCATACCCTCAATCAGCCCTGCACTCTTGGCAAGTTCAGAATCAATGGTAATTGAGCCTACGTAATTTAAATTGGCATCTGTTACTTTAGCGCGATGTATCTTGCTATAAAGCATTTCAAATCTCATCAAATCGTTCCCGTATTTTATTGAGATTTTAACATATTTTGCTCCAAATTTATCGGTTTGCCGGTAAAATAACCTTGAACATAATCAACTTCTAAAGATTTGACTTTTTTATAAATTTCTCTCGTGCTTACAAATTCAGCTATGGTAGCAATTTTCAAAGCTTTTGCAAAATTTACGATACCAGCTACTATTTGAGCTTTATGGGGATCTTGGTCAATATCAATGATAAAACTGCCATCAATCTTGATAAAATCTATCGGAATATGCATAACGATTTCAAGATTGGAATAACCGCAACCAAAATCATCTATGGCGATTTTAGCACCTGTTTTTCTGATTTTTTTAAAGAAATTAGATAGCTTGGCAAAATCTTTGATTCTTTCGTGTTCAGTGATTTCAATGGTCACTAAATTGCCCAAATTCCTTTTTGATATCTCATCTAGCAACCATTCAGATATTTCTGGATCTTCAATATCTGCTACATTTAAATTAATGGAGATACTAATCCCTTTTTGAACAACAACATTAAAAGCTTTTTGAATCAAACGCTTCACAGCTTGGACATACACAACAGTATGCTTGAGGACTTTAAAAAAATCCTTAGGATAAATCAGCTTATTATCAGAGGTTTGAATCCTTGCAAGGGCTTCATATTTAAAGATTGCCCCAGTTTTCAAATCAACTATGGGTTGAAAATAAGGGATTAAAGCATCATCAACAAAAGCTTGATAGACAAGTTTTGTGATTTTGATTTTTTCTTGGATATTTTTTAAACTTGTTTGGGTTTTATCAAATACAATCAAATGTTTATGGGAATTTTTAGTATCCAAAAGTGCGCAAAATGCTTCTCTTAAAACATCAAACCGATACTTAGAATTCCCACTTGGAGAGTATTTAGAAGAAACGCCAATATAAAGTGAAAGGCAGATCTTAACTTTTTCATTGATCGTGAATTCGTGTTTTACAAATAAATTTTTGAAAACATTAAGGTTTTTTAAAAAAGTTTTTAAAGATACTTTTTCATTGGTCACTAAAGCAAAAACCCCAAAACCCAAAGTATAAAGTTCATAATTTTTGGGGAAAAAATCCAATGCTTTGAGACAAAAATTTTTTGCCATCTTTGAAATAGCTTTGATACCATAAACAATGCCGATTCCATTGAAATTATCAATCTCAATAACAGCAAGATTGGCTACATTTCGACTATATATTTTTTTAATAAAAATATTGATATTGTTCTCTTGATTTTGAACAAAATCTAAATTATTTCTAACATCCACTATGACCCTAACTATAGTCTATGTAGCCCTCTTTTGGAAGGATAAGATCTATATTTTTTGGAAGATAATGCAATATTTTATCCAAAAAAATCTTTTCGCCCAGCATATCCCCGCACAGTAAAACATTTTTTATATTAAAATTCACGCTCACATCTCGAACAAAATTTCCTAAAAATTCCGCTATAGAATCAATGAAACCATAACTCAAAGTAGCTTCATCAAGTCCAGCTATTCGGAAACTCATTGATGAACGGATCACTTTGGGATAATCAAGCTTTAAAATCTCATCTTCTTTAATGAGTTTAAAATCAATTCTAGGTCCTTTATCGCGAACAAATTTTTTCGCATTATTTAAGATACTTTCATCCCCGAGCTTAAAATCTGAACAATAGCCCAAAACAAAACAAGCACTCGAAAATATATCCATCATATTTGAGCTTTCCAAAGATTGGTGAGACAAAGAAGAAATACGGGTTAAGATATCTTTAAAATGCTCTTCATAGTTTTTTAAAAGTTTTTGCCCGTCTTTGTAATCATTGCGTATCTTTTCAAGAATGAGTTTAGGGTTAGTTTCAAAACAAATTGGCAAGGCGGTTTTATAAGAATCAGCATCTTTAATCCAAAAACAAGTCGGATGTTTCTTGCTCAAAAATACAATCAATTTTTGATGATTTTTGATAGGAGTGCCTTTTTGATGGATTTTTTCATCCTTTAAAGACTCTTCTTTGAAATGTTTTGAAATCAAATCAAAAATGTTTTTAGATTTCTTGGAGATTCCCCTATCTATCAATAATCCATCTCTGCTAATAGTGATCTCACAAGCCTTTGGCAAGTGGTAGTGGTCATAACTTAAATCAAAAGATTTTGAAGAGCTATCCTCAAAAAAAACATACCCCATTTCCAATTCTAAAGCAAATAAACCCAAAAGCGATAAAACAAGATCATATGGAAGTGTGGCGTTAAATTCAAAGGGATTTTGATCTTTGAGCAACAAAGAGGCAAAAACTTCTTTTGGGCAAAGCTTTGTAAGAGGTTTTTCATAACTTGCCAAAAGATGGGATTGAGAAGTTTCTATGCGAGTATAGGTTAAAATGTTTGAAAGATCCCAAAACATTATATTTTGAGACTTTTTTACAAAAGAAAATTGCTTGGTGCCTCTAGAGGTTTTAATTCTTAAAGATTCCCCATTTTTAAGACGCAAAGCCAATCGGGTAAAAATATCAATTAAAGATTTTGTTTCAGTGATATTTTCGCCCATAAACTCAATATTTTTTACCCAACCATTCAAACTACAAAAACTTTCAGAATCCTTATTTAACATCTGCCCCACTTCAAAAGCATCGGGAAAAGAGGGAATTTTTTCGGAATTGGTTTGCCATTTTAAAGAAATATCTTGTGGGGTTTGAAGTGAAACAAAATTAAAATAAAGCGACATTGGCAATCTTGCTCCGATATATTCGGCAAATTCAAGTGCCTTTTGTGGCTGTGTTTCCAAATAAAATGAGTAAGAATTATGATTTGTAAAAATATCAAAACGATGGGCAAATTTTAGATTTTTTTTTGAAGCGTGGTATTCTAAAAAATCGATAAAATGGCTGATAGAGGCTTTGGTTTTAGAGGTAGAGAAAAGAAACTCAAATACCATTAATAACCCCTAAAAGAAAAATCTGCAATTTCTTGCAAATCTCTATCATCAATTTTACGGACACTTACACCCAATTGGGTTAAATATTCAATTGCTAATTTTTCGGCCAAAACAGCTCCTTTTTTGACTTCAGAAGAAAGTTTAAAAGCCGTTTCTTCTCCGATAACTTCTGGCACAATACCGATAATTTTTACAGGTGGGAGATCCCCTAAAAGCTGGGTTAATTTAAGCGTCTGGAGCATTTCAACCTCGTGAGCACTACCTGCCCACGTGATCATTTCAGGGACATTATCAAAATCAAAATAATATACTTCGCCTACGCACGCTTGTGCAACACTCACACAATCAAGAATTAAAACACGCTCATAAGAGGTAATGATTGGGATGAGAACTTGTGCCATCGTCCCACCATCAATTATTTCAACTTGATGTTTCCCTTCAAAAGCATAATTAAGCTTTAAAAGATTGGAAAGATGGACACCTATGCCTTCATCACCAAATAGTATATTTCCAATCCCTAAGACTAAAATTTTCAAATTTTAAACTTTTAGATCTTTTTTATATCTCAAGCCACTAATCATTGCATCAGCACCGCCATTTGGATATCTTAAAGAATTCCAAACAACCATATAAATATGAACGGGAATAAAAATGATAAAAGCCCACGTTACAATATGATGAATCATTCTGATATTTGCAAGTCCCCCGCATAAAACCTCAAACCATTTGAAACAGATTTCAAGAACAGCACCCAATCCATTATGATAAACATTATAGTATAAAACCACACCAGTTAATGAGATGATTAAAACAAGTACAGCCAAAATAAAATAAGTCACAAATTGCAAAGGATTATAAGCCCCTTCAATATGGGGATGTTTTCCTACCAAAAGATAAGCTTTAATCTGATCAATCCAAACACGAGGTGAAAGGCATTGTAAAAATGAAATCCTTTCAGGATGGCTGGTCTTATCAAAAATAAATAGATAAACCCTAAAAATAGATACCCCAATGAGTGCAAAACCCAAAAATAAATGCCAACTTCTTACATAAGCTTGCAAAAAATTTGTCGGTTGCGGGCTGGGTTCGGGCTGTAAAAACGGGAATGCGATATAAAAACCCGTAAAAATAAGCCCAAAAATTGAAAAAGCCCTGATCCAATGGAATATCCTAGTAAGTCCAGAAAACTCTTTATATGCTTGAAACTCTCTTTTGTCTTCACAAGATGAATTTTTCATTTTTTCCTCCTAGATTCTTGCGAATGCAGGATCTACTTTGTATTCGCCGATTTTATTGCCTTTCACATCCATCATATGAACCGAACAAGCTATGCAAGGATCGAAAGAGTGGATTGTTCGGATGATTTCTAAAGGTTTGGTAATATCTGCAACTTTTGTCCCGATAAGACTCATTTCATATGGTCCTTTCTGACCTTTAGCATCTCTTGGTCCAGCATTCCAAGTTGAAGGAACTACGGCCTGATAATTTTCTACAACACCATTTTTTATCCTTACCCAATGGCTAAGCATTCCCCTAGGGACTTGACCGATATATCTTCCCTTGTATTCCTTATCTTTATCGATAACATAAGGAGCACAAGTTTGTTTATCAGATTTTAGATTTTCTATCAAAGAATCTAAGGTTTTTAATCCATTATCAACAATCACTTTGGCTTCAATGCATCTAGCTGCTGTTCTTCCAAGTGTGCTAAAAAGTGCTTCTAGAGGCAAGCCTGTATCTTTTAGGAACTTTGTGGCAACTTCTGTAATATAAGGATTTTTTGATGCAAGACCAACCACGACTGAAGCTAAAGGTCCAACCTCCATAGGCACCCCATTGTATCTTGGAGATTTGATCCAAGAATATTTTCCTTTCAAATCAAGCAGTTTTGTATTGATAGGCTTGCCTTCAGGACCGATACTTTGACCTTCTTTAAAGCCTGTATATTTAGGATTTGTTTGTCCATCATAAGGTTGGAGTTCTATCTCTTTGGTATTTTCGTATTGATACCACGAATGGGTAACTTCTTCTTTGATTAAATTCTCATCAATCGGATGTACTTTGCTTAGATCACCATTTAAAACAACTCCTGTGCTTAAAAGATTCTTATCCTTAGCAAGTAAAATTTCCTCATAAGCAATAAAATTCCTAAGACCACACCCTTTGGTTACAGATTGCTCATCTTTAAAGATGATTCCTGCCATCACAAGATCAGGATAATAAGCTCGATCCACAAAATCTTTGACTTTTTCAAATTTGAACTTCCATTCTGCCAAACGACTTGGATCTAATATATCCATCACAGAAGTAACGCCCCCAACGGTTAAACTTTGTGGATGGGGTTGTTTAGCTCCAAAAATAGCTGTCATTTTTGCTGCTTCTCTTTGAATTTCTAAAAGCTTGAGATAATGGGAGAGGACAATTAAATTTTGTTCAGGTGAAAAATGATAAGTCTTATGCCCCCAATAACCATTGTTAAAAGGTCCCAAAGCGCCTTGTTTTACAAAATCAGTCACTCTTTTTTGTACAGCTTTAAGCTCATCTTCTCCTACAGCTAATGGATAATCAGTATATTTAAAAGCAATTTTAGCAGCTTTTGCTGGATCTGCTTTAAGTGCAGAAGTAATATCACACCAATCAAGTCCGTGAAGAGTATAAAAATGCACGACGTGATCGTGTAAAAATAAAGCAATATTCATCAAACTTCTAACAAGAAGTGCATTCAATGGCGGTGTGATTCCCAAAGCATTTTCAACAGCTGTAATACCGGCTTTGTAGTGAGAATAAGTACAAACCCCGCAAATCCTCTGGGCAATAAAGCCAGCATCTCTAGGATCACGATTTTTAATAATTGTCTCAAGTCCCCTAAAAAGAGTGGAAGAAGAAAATGCATCTTGAATCACATTATTTTCATCAACAATCACTTCAATCCTTAAATGCCCCTCTATTCTTGTGATCGGATCTACTACAATTCGTTTTGTCATTTTATTTCTCCCTTATTGTTCGTCTTTATTTTTTACGAGGCTTGAAACTACCGCGTGAGCGGCAATACCGACTGCAGTTGCTGCTAAAATCACAGTTCCAATTGTATTGGCAGTTTTATCTGCTCCGATACCATCATAGGCGGTATGAAACATTTTATTACCAATGGGTTCTTCAAAAGGACTCATTGTATCCCAAAAATTTGGCTCTGAACAACCTATGCAACCGTGACCTGCCTGTATAGGCCAACTTGTATGGGAGTTAAAGCGAAGCTTGGAGCAGTTATTGAATGTATAAGGTCCTTTGCAACCCATTTTATAAAGACAATACCCATTCTGTGCGTTTTGATCTCCAAATTGTTGCACAAATTCACCAGCATCAAAATGCCCTCTTCTTTCGCACAAGTCGTGAATCCTATGCCCATATGCCCAAGTGGGTCGATTGTAAGCATCGAGTGCTGGCAAAGTTCCAAACATAATAAAATACATCACATTTCCGACAATATTTTTTTCACTCGGAGGACAACCAGGAACGTTGATAATGGGCTTATTGATGATTTTACTTAAAGGCTTCGCATTGGAAGGATTAGGATATGCCGCCTGTACGCCTCCAAAACTTGAGCAAGTACCAATGGCAAATATCGCAGCAGCACCCTCTGCAGCGTGCCTACATTTTTCTGCTCCTGTATCTCCTTCTGCACCGATGGTTAAAAAATATTCTGTGCCTTGAGGAATCCCCCCTTCAACCATCAAAATATAATTGCCCTTATGTTTATTGATAGCATTTTCCAAATTCTGCTCAGCTTGATAACCCGCTGCAGCCATAATTGTTTCGTGATATTCAAGATTGATATAATCAAAAATAATACTATCAATACTTGGGTCTTCAGTCCGCAATAAACTTTCGCTACAACCGGTACATTCTGCCATATGCAACCAAATTACAGGAAGCCTATTGGCAATTTCAGCTGCCTTGGCAGTCAAGGGAGCAAAACTTGCTGGAAGAGCTAATGTAGCCGTCATTGCCGATGCCCATTTCATAAAATCTCTTCTATCTATGCCTTTTTTATGAAATTCTTCATCTAAATTTTTATTGGGATTGTGTGCATCTAATTTAGAAAGTCTCTCTAATCGAGTTGAAATTTGTTTAAACAGCTGGTTGTCGCCTTTGTCTGATTTTTGCATATTACGTTCCTCGTGTTATTTTTGGTTGTTCTGTATCAAAGCTTTAAAATCTGAATTCCGCAAGAGATACTTTATATCTTTTTTCCTAACAAAACAAGATAAATGAGAAATATATTTCATATTTTCAAAATGAAGATAAAAAGTAAATGTTTGATAAGGTAGCAAGCAATATCTGAACAAACCAAGTGCTGTTATAAATTAAGTAATTTTTAGATAAACTCAAACCGCCAAAAAAGCCTTTGAAAAAAGATCAAGCCAATTAGGAGATAAAATTGAAATTCAGTATTCTGTTTGGAGGCGTCAGCTGGGAGCACGAAATCAGCATCGTGAGTGCTATATCACTCAAAAAAGTCTTGGAGGATAAAATCGAACATTTTATTTTCGCTGATGCCTCTCATCGTTTCTACCTGATACCTGCACACAATATGAAATCAAACTTTTTTTCCTCACAGGAATATAAGAAGTGCGCACAAATTGAAATGAAATTAGGTGGTTTTTACATCCATTCACTTTTTGGAAGCAAACCCGTTCCAACAGAAGTGCTCATCAACCTGATTCACGGCGCAGATGGAGAAGATGGGACAATAGCTTCTCTTTTAGAATTTTACAAAATACCTTTCATCGGTCCAAGAATTGAAGCGTGTGTCTTAAGCTTCAATAAATACCTTACAAAACTATACGCCAAAGAAAGAGATGTAAAAACACTTCCTTTCAAAGTATTACGAAAACACACTCCTAGAGATATCGGGAATGATTTCCCAATGATTATTAAACCCAACAGGCTTGGAAGCTCGATTGGTGTTTCAGTCATTGATTCTCCCGATGAAATCGATTATGCTATTGATAGTGCTTTTGAATTTGATAAAGAAGCCTTGATAGAACCTTTTATTAAGGGTGTAAAAGAATATAATCTTGCAGGATGTAAAATCGCAGAAGGCAATAATGCTGATAATGAATATGTTTTTTCTATTATTGAAGAACCAAGCAAAAAAGATTTGTTGGATTTTGAAAACAAATACCTTGATTTTGCGCGAACTGAACAAGTTCTTAAAGCCGACATTCCCAAAGATCTCGAAGAAAGAATCAAAGAAGCTTTTAAAAAAATCTATTGCGACAAATTTGAAGGCGCACTCATTCGATGTGATTTTTTTGTCATTGAGAATGAAATCTATCTCAACGAAATCAATCCGATTCCTGGCAGTATGGCCAACTATCTCTTTGATGATTTTGTAAATACGCTTGAAAATCTCGGTATGCACCTACCTACAAAAGAACCCATTAAAATTTCTTACAAATACATTGAAAAAATTCAAAGAGTCAAAGGTAAATAATGGCAAAAAGATCCATTATTTATCAAAACAACACATTTGAAATTGCCTATACTTTTTATAATCGCCAAGCAAAAAAAAATATCATTTTTTTACACGGCTGGGGAAGCAATAAAGAATTGATGGAGTCTGCTTTTAAAGATGTTTTCACAGAATTTAATCATTGCTATATTGATCTTCCTGGATTTGGAAACTCGCCAAATTCCATCATTATCTCTACTGATGAATATGCACACATCATTGATTCATTTCTACGCTCACTCAGCATAAAGGCAGATTTAATAGTCGGGCATAGTTTCGGAGGAAAGCTGGCTTTATTGTGTCAAAATGATGAAATCATACTTCTAAGCTCATCTGGAATACTTGTGCCTAAACCCCTTAAGGTTAAGATAAAAATCATACTCGCAAAAATATTTAAAATTTTAAAACTCAAAACCAAAATTTTCAGAAGTGCTGATGCAAATAACCTCAATGAAGCAATGTATGCAATCTTTAAAAACGTCGTTCAAGAAGATTTTGAACCTATTTATGCAAACTGCACAAAAAAGGCCACTATCTTTTGGGGCAAAGAAGACAAGGCGACCCCTTTAGCAACAGGATATAAAATTTCAAAACTAATTGCAAAAAATCGTTTTTTTATTCTTGATGGGGATCATTATTTCTTTCTTAAACAAGGTAAAATAATAGATGAAAAATACCATTCAAGGAATCTTGATGATCAAAACGCTTAAAATTAAAGTAACAGGAAAAGTGCAAGGAGTTGGCTATCGAAAATTTTCCAAAGCCAAAGCCGATGCATTAAAGATAACAGGATGGAGCAAAAACCTTTCTGATGGAAGCGTAGAAATCTATGCTCAAGGAGATGGGGTGCATCTTGAAAATTTTTTATCTTTACTAAAAACAGGTCCCATCAAAGCTCAGGTTGAAGATGTAAAATTCGAAACCATAGCAGATCAAAATTTCAGTCATTTTGAAATTCTAGAATGATGTGAGGAGGGTTTAATGGATTGGCTAAACATCATTGATAGCGTTTCAAGATGGATTTTTATTTTATGCATCAGCTATTATTTAATCACAAATTTACAATGGTATAACTATAGCCTTTACCGGGTTATCACCAAACACCATAAACGAAGATGGCATTTCATCCATTTTGTCCTGCCTATTTGTGTCTTTCTGATCGCAGGACTATATGAAAAAAATGTTATTTTTTACTTTTACTTATATTTTATAGAGATCCCACTTTTGACTCTATGGGCTCTTAAATTAGATAAAAAACTTATTTTCACCAAGCGTGTCATAAGATTTTTCGCCATTTGTTTCGCATTTGTAGCTTTCAATGAATTGCTCACTTTAATTTCAAAAAATTTCGATCAAAACTTGCGTTTCCTCTATCTATTGCCTTTAGTATTTGGTTATATATTCTCAAAACTTTATGAAAGCTTATTGCTCAATCGTTACACTAAAATCGCAAAAGACAAGCTTGCTATGATGACATCAATAACATCTTTAAAAATCATTGCAATCACAGGAAGCTTTGGAAAAACTAGCATTAAAAACTTCTTGTATCAAATCCTTCAAAACAAATTCAATGTTTATGCCTCTCCAAGAAGTGTCAATACCTTAAAAGGTCTTATAGAAGACGTCAATAAAAACCTAGATTTTGGCACAGAAATCTACATTGCAGAAGCTGGAGCAAGACAAAAAGGCGATATCAAAGAAATTGCTTTCTTTTTGCAACACCATTATGCAGTTATAGGAGAAATCGGCAAGCAACACATTGAATATTTCAAAACATTTGAAAATATCCTTGAGACTAAACTTGAACTTCTAGAATCCAAGCGACTCAAAAAAGCTTTGATATATGATAAAAACCCTATTCCAAAGCCGATTATGGATGAAAAAAAATCCCTGATTCAAACTTATCCTAACAAGATTAAAAATATTTCAGCCACGTTAGATGGTACTTCTTTTGAAATGGAGTTAGATGGGTCTTGGCACAAGTTTGAAACAAAGGTTTTAGGAGAATTCAACGTGGTCAATATCAGTGCTGCCATACTCATTGCCCATATTTTTAAAATCCCTATTCAAGATATCCAAAAATCTGTTTCTAGACTGCAATCTGTCCCCCATCGTCTCAATCTTTTAAGCGTCAATCAAAAAACCATTATTGATGATAGCTTCAACGGGAATTTTAAAGGTATGCTTGAGGGCATTAGGCTCGCAAGCCTTTATCCAAAGCGAAAAATTATTGTCACTCCCGGACTTGTAGAAAGCGATGAAATTTCTAACATTGAATTGGCCAAAGCGATTGATGCTGTATTTGATATTGCCATCATTACAGGCGAACTGAATTCAAAAATCCTATCTAATCACATTCAGAAACCTCAAAAAATCATTCTCAAAGATAAGACCCAATTAGAGAATATATTAAAGGCAAGCACACATCAAGAAGACTTGATTCTTTTTGCAAACGACGCTCCAAGCTACATTTAGGAGGCAATATGGATAGAATTTACTCCCCTTGGCGAAGTGAATATTTCGGATCAAAAAAATCTAGTTGCGTGTTTTGTGAAATCAGTCTTTCTAAAGAACTTGATGAAGAAAATAGGGTGATTTATCGCGATGAAATCTGTTTTGCAGTGATGAATCGATACCCTTATACGCCTGGTCATTTTATGATTATTCCTCATTTTCATACGGATTCTCCGGAACTTTTGCCTCAAGAGCATTGGTTGCATATCCACAAACTTTCTCAAAAAGCCATCTCTCTTTTATATGAATATGGGGCAAGCGGTATCAATTTAGGTATGAATATCAAGCAAGCTGGAGGGGCAGGAATCCCTGAACATATTCATCTACATATTCTTCCCCGATATGCTGGAGACACGAACTTCTTTACCACAATCGCAGAATCCAGAACTTATGGTGTGGATTTTGAACAGGTTTATGAAAAAATAAAAAAACTCGCTCAAAAATATCTCAAGGAGTAAATATGAAAAAAATTTTCCTATCTCTCATTTTCTGCATTTTTGCTTCCCATCTCAGTGCCAATAAATATGATTATCTGCTTTTCAGCAATAATTACACAGATGTCCGAAAAGGTATTGATTTAGGAGCAGATGTAAATTCACGCCTTCGGGGAAGCACACCTTTATATGATGCCTCACGCAAAAATAATATGGATATTTTATACTTGCTTATCAACAGAGGGGCTGATATCAATGCCTTAAGTCACGGAGAAACTGCGTTGCACAAAGTGGTGCAATTTGGCAATTTTAAATTCGCCCAAATCCTTCTTAAAGAAGGAGCTGATCCCAATATCAAAGACTCCATTCGAGGAAACACGCCCTTGCATTATGCTGTAAGTAGAAGAGATGGAAATATGATATCTCTCTTGATGAAATACGGTGCAGATATGTATGTACAGAATAATACTGGTGATACCCCTGCACGTTATATACTCTCTAGAATCAATGTCCCTCCTATGAAAGTGGGTAACAATGATATTATCCTTACATCAAGTGCCTTTAACATAGGGCAAGGTTCTGTAGGTTTTAGCATAGCCAATCTGACTAGAGATTTTATCACCATCACTTATGCAGCTCTTTATATCAATGGCGATCTAATTTCAGAAGCCAGTTTTAACCGCACGCTTCCTCCCCAAGCTGCAAGCAATATAGGCACTCTTCCCATTACGCGAGAAGCTTACAAGAGTCTTTCAATCAAACGTTCTGGGAGAGTAGCAATTCAATATGGTTTTGCAATTGAATATAGCATTAATGGAAGCACAGAAAGTATGTATAAAACAATCAAAACCGAAATGCAAGTATGGTAATGCTTATTTAACTTCCCAAACTGCAACGACCTTTGCACTAACTTTAACTTCAGTATTCCAAATCTCTACTTCATCTTCTTTTTGAAGAGAAGAGAGATCAGCAATTTTCCCTTCGTGCAAAATTTGGGCATAACCTGATTGAATGAAATTTTTGGGATCTCTGCTTTCTAAAAACAAGTAGCTTTCTTTAATTTTTGCTGATTTTGCTTCCAAAAAATAATCCATCGCAAAGTTCAAATTTAAACCTTTAAAAGTCTGTATTTTAAAATCAAGCAAAGTTTGAAAGCTTTTATCAAAATAATTTTTCAATTCTGTAATTTTATTTTGATCTCTATCAAACCTTACCTCATAACTGACTTGTTTAAAATTATCATTCAAGACATTGATCTTATCCTCTTTAAAATGGAATAAATCACGCATTTTAAGATTCAAATTATTCCCAATATCATCTAAACGCATCAACCAATCTTTAAAATCAGGCAAAATCATCTCCATACAAGCAGAAGGGGTAGGAGCACGCAAATCAGCTACAAAATCACTGATAACAAAATCAATTTCGTGCCCTACAGCAGAAACAATGGGGGTTTTTGCTTCAAATATGGCATCTGCTACCATCTCTTCATTAAATGCCCATAAATCCTCTATACTCCCGCCCCCTCTAGCAACCACAATCACATCAAAAGCATCTTTAGTGCCATAAAAGCTATCAGCATATTTGATATTTTTCACAAGCTCATACTTTGCTTCCTCTCCTTGAACTAAAGTATTTATAGCAATCAAGGAAGTCAATGGCCATCGATTTTGTGCAACTCTTTTCATATCTTGAATCGCAGCTCCCGTACTTGAAGTGAGTAAAGCAATCCTTTTGGGGAATGGCGGGAGCTTTTTCTTTCTGTCCTCATCAAAATATTCCTTTTGATAAAGTTTATTTTTTAACTGCTCATACGCTAAAGTCAAAGCCCCTACCCCACTTGGTTCAAGAGTCTTACAAACAATCTGGTAATCCCCTCTGGGAACATAAACACTCAAACCTCCATAAACAACTACTTTTTGACCACTTTGAAGATCAAATTTCAAACTTGAAGCATTCCCTTTAAAAAGAACACAACGGATGGCAGAATTTTCGTCTTTGATGCTAAAATAAATATGCCCACTAGTATGCTTGGTTAAATTGCTGATTTCACCTTCTACACTCACATTCAAAAAGGTAGTTTCCATCAAAGACTTAATTTGAAGATTAATCTGAGAGACGCTTAAGACTTGAGAATTCATCCGTGAATCACCAAACGATGGACATCATTATAAATACCAAGAGCCATTAGACCTGCCAAAAGTGCCCATCCAAAAATTGTAAGAAAATAAAGGCTTCTTTCAGAAATTTTCTTTCGTGCAATCATTTCATAAAGATTGAATAAAATTTGTCCGCCATCAAGAGCAGGTATAGGGAGTAGATTCAAAACCCCTAGATTCACAGAAATTAAAGCCACCAAAGTAGCCAAAACCACAATCCCGCTTTGAGTCGCTTGCGAAATAAAATCCACGATACTAATCACACCTCCTACTTCGCTAAGTGGGACAATGCCGACAAAGATTTTCTCAATACTTTGCAAAATCAATTTGGTTCCTTGCCAGGTCTGTTTGAGAGCATAGGCGAAAGAATCTTTAAAATCATAGCGAACAACCCCTATTTCTCCCTTTGAAACAATGCCGATAAAATTCCTTTGTATTGTTTCTCCAAAAATATTTTTTGATTCCATCTTTTTAGGGAAAATGGTTGTTTGCATTTCTTTTCCCTGTCTTTGAAATATAATTTTAATCTCACCTTTAGCTTCCATTACAGCCTGATTTACTTCATTCCAATTTTTGACTCTGATACCATTAATAGAAAGAATCTGATCATTATGCATCAAATCACTTTTAGCAGCAGGCATATCAGGCTGGGGTTCTCCAATTACAGGCAAAACCATTTTTTGACCCGCCATCCCCAAAATCCAATAAATCAAAAATGCCAACACAAGATTAAACGCTGGACCTGCAAGCAAAATACAAATTCTTTGCAAGGGGTTTTTACTTGTATAGCTATCTTTATCGCCATTTTTAGCTAAAGGGTTGGTATCATCTTGCCCCTTGAGTTTTACATACCCTCCAAGAGGAATCGCTGAAATTGCATATTCTGTCTGCCTAAAAGTTTTACTGAGTATCTTTTTGCCAAATCCAATGCTGAAAACCTCAACTTGAACGCCAAAAATCTTGGCAATCAAAAAATGTCCCAATTCGTGAAAAAAAATAAGAAAAGACAAAATCAAAAATGCAAGAACTATCCACATCATTTCATACTTTTGTAATATTTGAAAGCATAATCACCGCCTGAATACAAGGTTGCAAAAGTTGCAACCCACAATAAAATTTCCCCACCTGGAAAAAAATCTGCCAATAAAAATGCAATCGCTAAAATCTGTATGCCCGTCTTGTATTTTCCAAGCACATTAGCTGCGATAGACTTACCACTGCTTGCAACTACAACGCGCAAGCCCGTGATAAAAAACTCACGGCTAAGAATGATAAAAACAGCCCAAGGGTTGGCTCTGCCAGCAACCAAAAGTCCAATAAAAGCTGATAATATAAGCATTTTATCAGCTAAAGGATCAAAAACTTCTCCAAAAACAGATTTTGAATGATAATTTCTAGCAATATAACCATCAAAAAAATCTGTCAAAGAAGCAATACAAAAAATCAAACAAGAGAAATAATTTATCCAAGTTTTATCAATCCATAAAGGCAAAATATCTCTGCCGTGCAAAATAAAAATCAATAAGAAAATAGATAAAAATATTCTTGAAATTGTCAAAGCATTCGGCAAATTTCTCAACCTCTCAACCTCTTCTCAATTTTGGATATCATAACACCTTTTGGAATCCAAACTATTCAGAAACAACATAAGTGATTTGTTTCAACCTAAAAAATCCGCTTGCCAAAATCAAACTCCCAACCAACATCCCTATCATTGAAAGCAAAAACAAAAATGAACTTATTTGGTTTTCAGAAACAAAAAACATTATATTGGCAAGCAAAGCAACTGAAACCGAACTTATAATGATCTTGAATCCGTTTATAAAAAAAATATCGCCACTTAAAAAAGTGAGTTCAAAACAAATTTTATAACTCCAATAAACATTCAATCCAAAATAAAAAATACCCGCAAAAAGAAAAATCCAGCTCAAGACAGGATCTGTAAGGGCCATTTCCAACTGAGATTTTTGGATATCAAAAACCCAAACTCCAAAAAATATTTTAAACATTAAATATATGATGATTGTAAATGCCACCATACCGATGACTGAAAACATATAGTTTTTAAACAAAACCGAACTTCTTCCTAATTTCGAAAGCTTATAAAAGCCTGCTACATTCGAAGAAAAACATAAAATTTTCATCACCCATAAAAATACTGATAAATATGAAAAACTAGAATTAAGCTGGGATAAAGAAAAAACAGCAATTAAGATATATAACACATAGAGCAATATACTGATGATTAAAAAATTCTTCGCAATTCTTAGTTCTCTATTGTCTTTAATATATAAAGTAACAGATTTAGACATTTTATCCCTTGCGTATCAATTGTGATATTTTAGCTTAAAATACTTCTTTTAGAAAGATTTTTAAGAGTAGAATTTTTATTTTTGAGTGGTTGATTTACATTATAATAAAATTAAAAATCTCTGAAAATATCCCCTAAACTCTCCATATGGACTAAAACATCTTTGTTTATCGCCATCGTTCTATTTTTGATCTTGTAGTGATTAAATACAAAAACTAAAGCAAACTACAATCTTAAAATAACTTGATTTTCATAAATGCTTTTTCAAAAATTATTTTATTCCTAAGGCTTTGCCTTTTAAAGGGACAAGGGGGCTTAAATTGAAAAGACCGCTTTATGGGCGGGTGGGTAATACTTATGTCCCTTAACAACCCTGTAACCCCTGTCACGCTTTTAAGAAAAAATCAAACCACAATTTTAACTTTTGACATTAAAAGCATTAGCAGATAAGAATAGGTTTTGGAAATTTGCATTTAAAAAGCGTGTAGTGGGTAGGGGTAGGTCTTAGGAAGGGGGTGAGCGATGTTTTGCAAGTAGAACCTGCCCACTCCTAAAGAAAAAATTTTAAAAAAAATAGACTTATTTGAAAGTCGTCCCGCCATCAATCACGATTGTCTGACCTGTAAGCCAAGCACTTTGGGTATCATCACACAAGAAAAAAGCTGCTCCGGCAAGATCTTCTGGAGTTCCCATCCGATTAAGCGGGGATTGATTTTCTACAGCGGCTTTGATTTGTTCATAATCTGGAAAGGCTCTTAAAGCATCTGTATCGATAGGACCTCCACTGACTGCATTCACGCGAATTCCCCAATTTCCAAGCTCAACAGCCGCATATTTTACCATCGTCTCAACTGCATTTTTAGAATTTCCGTGACCGGCATAATTAGGCATATACACGAGATTTCCAGTAGAACTCAAAGATACAATCGCTCCCCCTCCGACTTCTTTCATTCTTTTAGCCGCCTCTTGAGCACCCACGACAAAAGCAAGGACTGTTGCGGTATAAATATTATTAAGCCCTCTAGGCTTTAATCTCATAAATGGTGCAAAGCCCCCAGCAACAGATTTTCCATAAATAATTGCATTGGATACAAAAAAATCTACACGATCAAAATCTTCATCTATTTTTTTAAAAAGCTCAATATATTGTTCAGGTTCAAGAACATTCAAACAATAACACCTTGCTTTGATTTCATATCGTTCTTGAACATCTTTGGCAATTTTTTGGGCTTCTTCTTCGTTTTTATTATAAGTAAAAGCGACATTCACTCCATTTTGAGCAAACTTATAAAGTATCGCTTTGCCTATACCCCTAGTTGCCCCGCTGATAACCAGCGTTTTTCCTTTCATATAGTTTGTCGTATTTTGCAAACTTGTCATTTTAACACCTCATAATTTTGTAAAGTTTTTTCTATTAATCGCATATTTTCTTTGCTAGGCATAACTAAAGGAAGACGATACTCTAGATTTTTTATCAATCCAGACAAATACATTGCGGCCTTTATTGGAATAGGGTTGCTTTCGCAAAATAAAACCTTATTTATATCATAAAGTTCATTATTTATTCTTTTAGAGGCATTTAAATCACTGCTTAAAGCATATTTTGTAAGCTCTGAAATTTTATCGGGCAATAAATTTCCAGTTACAGAAATAACCCCCCTGCCTCCATTTGCCAAAACAGGATAATTGATTACATCTTCACCGCTAAAGACTTTCATATCTTGAGCGTGTTGATTAAACTCAATGATCCGTTCCATTGACCCTGAAGCCTCTTTGATGGCAAAAATATTTTTGACTTCCCTAAAAAGCCTGATAGCTGTCTCTACTTCAATATTCACACCCGTGCGAGAAGGAACATTATAAAGCATCAAAGGGATGTCAACTGAGTTCGCCACGACTTTATAATGCTCATAAAGTCCTTGTTGCGAAGGTTTATTATAATAAGGACTCACACATAAAATACCATCTGCACCGCTCTTTTGAGCAAATTGAGCAAGTTCGATGGCTTCAGCAGTCGAATTACTTCCTGCACCCGCAAGAACCTTTACACCGCTTCCCTTGCAAACATTCACAGCCATTTCGATGCACCTCATATGCTCCTTATGTGTGAGTGTAGCAGATTCACCCGTTGTGCCTACAGGAACGCAAGCATCCATACCATATTTGATTTGTCTTTGAATCAGATACTCATAAGCTTCCTCATCAATAAGAGAATTTTTAAAAGGAGTGATTAAAGCACTCATTGCCCCATCTAACATTATTAACTCCTATTTCTTTAAAATCATCGTAGTGGAAGCTGGATCAATAAAATACTTATTTGCCACTTCCACAATATCTTTAACGCTTAAAGCTTCAAATTTTTCCTCATATTCCAACAAAGGCTTCACATCTCCTCTAGCAAAATACCCTCCAAATAATTCTGCCACACTTGAAGAATCTTCCAAGCTATAAATAAAACTTGCCCTATTATTCATTTTGATCTTATCAAGCTGTTCTTTGGTAATTTTGCCCTCTTTGAGTCTATTGATGATTGCAAGGATCTCTTCTTTGATCTTTTTAGCCTCAATGCCTTGATTGGCACCAGCTATGAATAAAAATATGCCATTATCTTTGAGTCCCATATTATAAGCATAGACTTGAGAAGCAAGTCTTTTTTCATCTACAAGATCACTATGCAAAAAACTGCTTTTCCCCTCGCTCAATAAATCCGCTATAGCTCCCAAAGCGACTTGATCTTTATGGGAAAAATTAGGGATCTTATAGCCAAGTGCAAGCCATTCTAACTCGGTTTCCTTATGGATGACTGCCTCCCTTGCACCATCTTGGGGAGGTTCTTGCATATAGACTTTAGGAATTTCAGGAATAGTGTTTTTTATCGAAGAAAAATGCTTTTTTACACTTTCAAAAACTTTTTTGGGTTCAATATCCCCAGCAACCAAAACTACAGCGTTCTTAGGCTGATAATAAACAGAGTGAAAATGGCGAATATCATCAATACTCCAATTCTCTATGTCCTCCATAAAACCGATAGGCGTCCAATGATAAGGGTGATAGACAAAAGCAGTGTTAAAAAAACGAAAATATAAATAACCCATTGGAGAATTATCTGTTCGCCAACGTCTTTCTTCAGCCACTACTTTGCGTTCAGGCAAAAATTCTTCTTTCTTGAGATTTAAATTCTGCATCAATTCTGCAAACAATTCAAGAGACTTATCCAAATTTTGAGCACTGGATTTGATAAAATAACGCGTATAATCAAACCCTGTGGAAGCATTTGTAAGCCCTCCAAATCTCTTTACAATCTCATCAAATTGACCTGCTTTTAAATGCTTGCTAGATTTAAAATTCATATGCTCAAGCATATGGGCAATACCACTCTTGCCCATCGTTTCATTTCTAGAACCTACCTTATAAAAAACATCAGTTTCAATCACCCCACTCCCGTTTTTCATTGGCACCACAACCACTTGAAGTCCGTTTTCAAGTTCAATACTCTCGTATTTAGGCAAATAAGACTGGGTTTTTGCATTTATACTCATCATTACTCCTAAAACCAATAAAATAAAAAATATTTTTTTCACGTCAAATCCGCTCCTATTGCGTCTTTTAAATTCAAAAATCCATCTCTTTGTAATAGTTGGATGATTTCTTGATTGATATTTTTACATAAAGCAGGTCCTTTAAAAATCAAGCCCGTATAAATTTGTACCAAAGATGCACCCATTTTAATTCTTTTGTACGCCTCTTCTGCATCATCAATCCCGCCAGCTGCAATCAAAGCTGCTTTTCCAAAAAAAGCTTTGGCAATCTCTTTAAAAACCTCTGCACTTTTTGATTTTAGCACAGCTCCACTAATGCCCCCAATATCCTTAGCAGAAGAAAGCAATGAATAATCAATGGTGGTATTTGTAGCAATGATGCCATCTGCCCCACTTTCTATGGCTTGATCACATACTTTTAACATAGAATCTATCTCCATATCCGGAGATATTTTTAAAAATATCGGTTTGGAAGTATGCCCTTTTGCCATCAAAAAAAGTTCTTTGACAAAAATACTATTTTGTAAATCCCTGAGATTGGGCGTATTTGGTGAAGAGAGATTGAATACATAATAGTCCCCGAAAGATAAAAAATCTTTCAAAACATCTTCATAATTTTTTAAAGCATCTTCTTGGGCAACGGATTTATTTTTTCCCAAATTAATCCCTATAGGCAAAGCATAAGGATAAATCTTAGAAATTCTAGAAGCCACTTTTACAGATCCCTCATTATTAAACCCCATCGCATTTTGCAAGCTCTCCTCTTGCAGATAACGGAATAATCTAGGTTTTGGATTTCCCTTTTGAGGGTGTTTGGTCAATGTTCCGACTTCTAAAAATCCAAATCCTAAAGCACTCAATCCTTTAATCATCGTTGCATTTTTATCAAACCCCGCTGCTAAACCAATTGGATTATAAAAATCCAATCCACAAACCTGATTTTTTAACACTTCGTTTTCATCGCAAAATCTATTTGCCATCAATTCTTGCAGAAAACTAAAGCCAGAAACCGTTTTAAGAAAAATTTCGGTCAAGCGATGAGCTGTCTCGGGCTCAAGCTTAAATAAAAGATTACGCAATGTTTTATACACGAGCATTTATGACCTTTTTAAAATCCCTGATTTTCTTGTAATGTAAAATAATAAGGATATTTTACTCAAAAAAACATTTAAGAATAAGGATAATTCCAACGAAATTCATAGAAATTAATAAGATTTTGCTAACTCTGTGTATTCTGAAGCTGAAATTCTGATTCCTTCAATTTCATCTTCTCTTAATTCGCGGACAAACTTTGCAGGATTGCCTATTATCAAGCTCCTAGCAGGAAAGACCTTGCCTTTAGTGATCAAGCTTCCGGCTCCAACAATGCTCATTTCACCAATTTTAACATCATCCATTATAATGCTTCCCATACCTATCAAACAAAGATCGGCGATAGTACAGGCGTGAATTACACAATTATGCCCAATAGTCACATCTTCTCCGATAATAACCCTTCCTCCTCCGTTTTGATTCTTATAACCCACGTGAATCACGCTAAGATCTTGGATATTAGTTCTTGATCTGATCTCAATTGAATTTACATCGCCTCTAAGCACACAACCAAACCAAATACTGCAATCCTCTTTGATGATGACATCTCCGATAATATGAGCCCCTGCAAAAAGCTTTACAGAAGGATCAATCTTGGGTGAAACGCCATTAAATTTGATAATATTTGCTTCCATTTTTAAGATTCTCCTATCATTCTTTCTAAAAGTTTTTTAGCCTTAAAATGCTCTTGTTCAATCTTATTGACATTATAAATTTCATTCACATATCCCTCATAAAAGAGTTGGGAACTGATAGCTTTCCCTTTGGAGCTCACTTTGTGATACTCTCCGTTCTCTTTAAGCTCATGCATTTGGACGTTATCGCTTAGTTGAATATTTAAAATCTCTACCAATCTTTTTGTAATCAACTCAGATGTTGCAGGGACAAAAAGCTCCACTCTTTTTTCAAGATTCCTAGGCATAAGGTCTGCGCTTGAAAAATAAACTTGAGGATTAGAATGGGCAAAATAATAAATCCTAGCGTGTTCAAGATACTTTCCTATGATTGAAAATACACGAATATTTTCACTGAAACCTTTTACATTTGGTCTCAAACAACAAATCCCCCGTATGATCAAATCAATTTTAACACCCGCTTCTGAGGCCCGATAAAGACAACGGATAATATCAGCATCCACAAGTGCATTCGCCTTTAAAATAATCCTACCCTTAGAGCCATGTTTGATTTCATTTTCAATCAAAGAAATAATTTTAGGCTTGATCTGAACAGGAGCCACACATAAAGCATTTAGCTCTGTCTTATGGGAAGTTCCTGTAGAAAGAGAATGGAAAAGCTTGATCACATCATTGGCAATCTCTTTGTTGGAAGTAAATAAGCTTACATCAGTATAAATCTTTGCTGAGGCAACATTATAATTTCCCGTACTTAAATGCACATATTCCTTAAGCTTATCTCCAACTTTTTTAATCACCAACGCCACTTTTGCATGGACTTTCAACCCTGGCACTCCATAAATAACGTGAGCACCTGCAGACTCTAGAGCCTTTGCCCAATGCAAATTATTTTCTTCATCAAATCTTGCTTTGAGTTCCACAAGGACGGTAACCTGTTTATTTTCTGCCGCCTCTGTTAGAGCTTTGATGATAGGAGAATTTTTTCCAACGCGATAAAGTGTCATACGAATCGAAAGAACATCAGGATCTTTTGCTGCACTTTGAATAAAATTTACGACCGAATCAAAACTTTCATAAGGATGGAATAACATCAAATCTTGCTTATCGATTGTATCAAAAATACAAGTAGTGCAATCTAGGGGAGGTAAAATTTTGGGATTAAACGGCGATATGGACAAATGGGCAAAATCCTTACAACCAACAAGCTCCCAAAACGTAGCTAGATTCAAAGGCATATTATTTTCATAAATGTCCTCTTTTTCGACAATAATTTGTTTTTTGACAAACTCAAGCAAACTCCGATCTCCTGACCCAACCTCAAGCCTGACAATTTCGCCTTTTTTTCTTGCTTTGAGACCTTCACTCATCAGCTCAATAAAATCATCTGCCTCATCCTCTTCGATTTCAATATCTGCATTGCGAGTGACTCTAAAAGGAGCATAACCCTCAAGCTCATATCCTTCAAATAAATCTCCGGCAAATTCTCCTACTATGGTTTCTACAGGAACAAACAAACCTTTATCCACTTCTACAAACCGCGTCAAAATTCTAGGGATTCGTATCATCCCGTATTTAATCTCTCCATTCTCTTCGCTTTTTAGCTTGACTGCAATACCAAAACTCAAATTATTCAAATGAGGAAAAGGATGGGTGGCATCAACGACTATAGGAACAATTATAGGGTATAAATAATTCTGAAAATAATCTTTTATCCCCAATTTCTGTGTCTTGTTCAATTCGCTGAATTTCTTAATCATAAGCCCTGCTTTTGAAAGCTGGAGTCTTATTTGATGAAAAAGAGCTTCAAGAGTCTTTTGTTCTTGATGTAAATAGTCCCTAATGTGCCGAAGCTGCTCTAAAGGAGTCAATCTATCTGCTCCGATTTCAGCAACCCCACTCCCATACAGCCGCTTCAACCCCGCCACTCGAATCATATAAAATTCATCAAGATTCGTGCCATAAATTGCTAAAAACTTTATTCTCTCAAGCAAGGGCAAAGTTTCATTATGAGCCTCATTTAAAACTCTTGTGTTAAACCTCAGCCAAGAAAGTTCTCTGTTAAAAAACATTTTCGAATCGGAAAATTCCATACTCTTTCCTTAAAAACTTTTAATAGGTTGGATACATTTTACCCAAATCCTAGAATAAAACCGATTCAAAAATCAATAACAAACTAAAAAACATCTTTACACTTTTTAAAATCTTAAAATAAATCCCCCAAAATCCGATATACTTCCAAGCAAAAATTCACAATAATATGAGGAGAGAAATTATGAAAAAAATAACCTTAGCCTTCTTAATAACTGCTACAAGCTTGTTTGGAATCGGTTTAGGCAATTACCAAATCACCCCTGAAATCGGAGCAAATCTAAGCTATCAAAATGGCAAAAACAAATTCACTTATGGTGGTTATGCAAGAGTATGGATGGGAGTATCACGCGTTGTTATCGCCCCACAATTCAAATATGATGTGATTGCAAAATCAAGCAAAAACGCAAATGATTCTTATAAAAATATGCAAATTGGCGGGCTTATCGGGTTTGAAATTCCAATTCTTCCGCTCACTCCATATATCGGGGTTAGTTATTCAACTTTTGAAAACGTAGCTTTCAGAGATACAGCATCTTTTAATTACGGCATTAAAATTGATGTTCCCTTAATTCCATTTTTAACAATAGGTCTAGATGGCACTTATCAAAAGCCAAAAATATTTGGCGGGGGTCGCTATGAAATGAATCGAATCGGAGCCACTATCGGTTTGGCATTCTAAAAATTTGCCGGTTTTTTGCTACAATTCTCAACATAAAAACATAAAGAGAATTGATGCAAAAATTCATTGAATTGCTTGAGAAAAATAATGAGTTAAGAATTATTGATATTCCTTTGGATATTTATCTAGAGATTCCTCATTTAGCTTATCTGGAAGTAAAAAAACAAGGCGGGGGAAAGGCGTTGCTTTTTACTCACCCAATCGATTCAAGAAATGGAAAAAAATTTGATATTCCAGTTTTGATGAATGTTTTTGGATCTTACTCCCGCCTAAAACTGATTATCAATCAGCCCATAGAAAATATCGCCACTCATTTAAAAAAACTCATTGATTTTGCTCCTCCAAAAGGAATTAAAGGTATTTTCTCTACTCTTAAAGATTTTCTTTTTTTACGCCATACTTTCCCAAAATCCGTTCATCATACTCCTGAATCACAAAGCATTATTAAGACAAGTGACTCCATAAATCTCTTTGATTTTCCGATTTTAACAACTTGGGAAAAAGATGGAGGACCTTTTATTACAATGGGGCAAGTCTATACTCAAAGCTTAGATGGTAAGAAAAAAAATCTCGGGATGTATCGCCTGCAAATTTATGACAAAAACCACTTAGGTTTGCATTGGCAAATCCATAAAGATTCCAATCACTTTTTTCACGAATACAAAAAAGCCGGCGTTAAAATGCCTGTGAGCATTGGAATCGGTGGAGATCCGCTTTATACTTGGTGCGGTCAAGCCCCGCTTCCCTATGGTATTTATGAATTGATGCTTTATGGTTTTATCAAGGGCAAAAGACCAAAAGTTGCAAAATGTCTTACAAATCCGCTTTACCTACCTTGTGATTGTGATATGGTTATAGAAGGTTGGGTAGATCCTACCCAAATAAAACTTGAAGGACCTTTCGGAGATCATACCGGATTCTACACTCCCATTGAACCTTATCCGGTTTTAGAAGTCAGTGCAATCACACACAAAAAATCTCCGGTTTATTTAGCCACAGTAGTAGGAAAACCGCCCTTGGAAGACAAATATATGGGCTATTTGAGTGAAAGGGTTTTCTTGCCTCTTCTTCAAACTTCTGCTCACGGGCTTATTGATTATTATATGCCCGAAAATGGAGTATTTCATAATTTGATTTTAGCCAAAATCAATCCCCAATATCCTGGTCACGCCAAACAAATTATGCATAATTTTTGGGGAACAGGACAAATGAGTTTTGTCAAACACGCTATTTTTGTCGATGAAAAAGCTCCAAAACTCACCGATACTGAAAAAATCACAGAATATATCCTCAATCACTTTCGCACACAAAACCTTGTGATCACAGAGGGAATCTGTGATGCGCTTGATCACTCATCTCCTTTTTTCGGACTTGGAGGAAAATTAGGCGTGGATGCCACCCAAGAATGTGGCGAAAAAAATTTTGAACTTTACAGCGATAAAGAACTGCTTGATTTGATGCGCCCGATGATGTCTGAAATAACGATTTTAAAACAATATTTCACCTTTACCAAAAATCCCATCTGTATCGTAGGTGTAGAAAAATCAAATCGAAATATTTTACAAGCTTCTACAAATTTGATTGCCTTGCGGGATTCTATTGCGATTGTCATTTTTGTCGATGCAAATAAAAACGATTTAAATAATCCTTATATGCTCCTTTGGAGAATTACAAACAATATTGATGCTAAACGCGATATCAATATTATTGAAAATACGATTTTTATTGATGCTACCGATAAGAATAAAATAGACGCTCATCTTAGAGAATGGCCCGCAGAAACAGACTGTTCTGAAGAAATCATCGAATCGCTTAGAAAAAAAGGACTTTTAGATGGGATTACTGAAGGCTTTATGAAGCGATTTCATATTTGTCAATCCCCAAAAACTTAAAGGAAATAAAAGTGAATGTCTTTGCAAAAAATCTTGATACGATCATTACAAAAATAGAAAAAGCAAGAATTGCTTATTCAAGACATCAAATTATCCAACTCATTGCCGTATCTAAATATGTAACTATTTACGATATTCAAGCCTTGTATGAATGTGGTCAAAGAGCTTTTGGTGAAAACAAAATTCAAGATCTGAAAGCAAAAACTCAAGCATTAAACGAACTCCCGTTGCAATGGCATATGATTGGAACTCTGCAAGAAAATAAAATCAATGCATTATTGGCACTAAAACCCACGTTGATGCATTCTCTAGACTCCTTTAAGCTTGCTTTAGCAATCCAAAAAAAATGTGAAGCAAATCATCTTACCCTCAATGCTCTCTTGCAAATCAACTCTTCAGGCGAACCTACAAAAAGCGGTGTGAAACCTCAAGAAGCAGAAGAAACTTATTTTAATATTCTTAAACATTGTCCTTGTATTCATTTAGAAGGATTGATGACCATCGGAGCCAATACATCTGAAGTGACAAAAATTGAAAAATCGTTTCAAACGACTAAAGATATTTTTGACAAACTCAAAGCAAATGGAGCAAGAATTTTATCAATGGGAATGAGTGGAGATTTTGAAATCGCTATTTCTTGCGGAGCCAATATGCTCCGAATTGGATCGGCATTATTTGAAAAATAATCATTCCAAAAATTTCTTAGCCATTTTAATTTGAAGCATTTGTTTTTTAACTTTTTCCTGATCTTTTTCCAACATCTCAATCGACTGGGCTATCAATTCTTGAGCAGTGAGCAACTCATCCATATCTTTAAAAGAATCAGTGGGAAGGTTAATGACAAGCTCGTAAGCTTTTTGTGTGTTTCCCTCTAAAATAGCGATTTTTAAACTATCTGCCCAATTCATTTTGATGAATTTCTCTCCAAGCTTCTAGCAAACCTTTAGTCACATTGATGACCGTGTCGATCTTATTACAATTATTTTCAACATTTGCTTGCGTGAGCAATTTGATTTGATGGGTATAAAGACCCGTGAGATAAACTGCCACCTCTCCACCTTTTTCATAATCAAGGATATTAAGTAACTCTGTAAAAATATCTGTTACTCGATTGATATAATAAATTTTTTTCTCAATATCTTGGATTTCAGTATGCCTGCGAGCGTGAGAAGCAAACCTTAAAATACCCTCATAAAGCATTTCAATAAGCTTAGCAGGAGATTCTACAGAAACTGAATTCTGCTGATACAGATAATAGGCGTTCGCACTTCGCATTTATTTTCCTTATTTTTTCTTGGCAACGGATTGATCTATCATCATTTGAACGGCATTAAACGAATTATTAGCCTTAGCAATCTGACCATCGTAAGCTGCGAATCTATCTGCCATAATATCGTATCTAGTTTTCAAAAGATCCATAGCACTTTCCTTGTCTTTCTTGAGATTTTTAGCATCTTTATCCAATGAATCCTCATAGATTTTAAGTTTAGCATTATTACCATCGACCAAATCAGACAAAACTTTATTAAATTTTACAAAAATCCCTTCTTGGTGAATTTCTTTTCCTTCAAAATTCTTTTTATCCATTCCATAAAAAAAATCTTGAGTTTTTTGAGGATCTTCATTCAAAGCGCTTGAGAGTTTGGATTCATCTAAACTCATTTTGCTTTTATCATCAATGCTCAAGCCATATTTCATAAGACTTTGCATATCACCTTGCGAACTCACAGTATAAGAAAAAGCATTATTGATGGCAGAACGAATCGTTCGGATATCACTAACACCATTAAAAATACCCGCTACTTTGGTATCAGGATCATAACGGGTAGTTTCATCAAGCTTTGGAATCAATTCATTATAAGCCTTAACAAATTCTTTGATATTATCGATAATGACCTGATTATCTCTACCGATACTAATAATGGCGGGTTTTCCTGGTTCAGTCGTTTCTTGCAAGGTTAAAGAAACTCCATTGATCACATCATTAATCTCATTGCTTGGACGTGTTATTGTCACTCCATTATAAGTAAATTTTGCATCAGAAGCAGCTTGAAGATTTTTAAACTTAAAAATCTCGCTTTGAATTTTTGAATAATCTTGAATCAATCCTTCTTTTAAACCCAATTCTTTAATGGCTTTTTTACCCTCGCTATCTTGAGGGGTAATTTTGATCTCCCCAATTTCAGAGTTCAAGATCAACTTGCCATTTCCATCAGTTTTTGCGTGCATTCCAGCAATATTTTCAATGGCTTGGGCAATGATTTTGGCATTTTCTTCACTTGTATTGTTTTTCTTAGTCATCTTAGCAAGATTTAAAGGAACTGTACCAATATTGATCACTCCCTCCAAATGTCCTGCTTTCACAGAAACATTAGATTCAAGCAGAGCATCTTTTTCAGAATGATTTTGTTCAAAGCCAAGTTGGGCAAGTTTTTTTCCTCCAAGTGAGACTTCATAGCCCCTCCTATCATTTAAAACCAATGATTTCCCATCATCTGAAAGACCAACATTAATATCCCCATCAAGCAAATCTTTGGTATCTGGATTTTCTTTAATAGCCTCTTTGATAGCTTCTTTTAAAGCTTCTGCTTTATCTTGAGCAGATGTTTTTTCTTTAATATTAAAAATAATATCAATATTTTGATTATTCCCATTTTTGTCTTTAAGTGTTAGCGTAAAATCTCCCTGTTCTAAATCAATAGGAGTTTCAGGAATAGGATTGGAAGTAATGATGGAACCAAAATAAATCCTGCTGTTTTCGCCAGTATTTTTAGAGTTAATCATCAACTGATAGGGCTTAGCCCCGCCAGTTTTCATAACAATCCCCGATACTTCACCCTTTGTGGTATCTGTAATTGCCTGAGCAACGTCTCCAAGAGTCATTCCAGCTTTAATATCAATCGTATAATTTTTGCCATTGGTAAAAAACTTCAGCTTCACATCGTGATCGCTAAATGCATCATCCCTTGATGAAAATTTTGTCCCCACTTCATTGATGTCTCCTTGTGCCAAACTTTCGACATCAATTTTTATATCCTGTATAGGGACGCCTGCACTAACGTTAGCTTTAATGGCACTTCCGGCTACATTGCTCGTTCTAGCGATATAAGAAGAATAATCAGAGAGGGTTTTGACCGGAGATTTTAAAGTACTGATGAGCGTTTTTATTGCAACAAGCTCTTTTTGTTTCTCAACATTTAATTCCATTTTTTTGTCAATAGGAACAATCATAGTCTTTTCATCGGCGCTCTTAAGCTTATCGATAACATCATAATTTAAAACATTGCTCCCAATTCCAAGGGAGCTTAGTTTGCCCATTGCCAAAAGCTACTCCTTAAAAAATGTATCAGCCCTTTTTGTCAAAAATAAGCCCTACAATGTCGTGCATTTTTTTCATCAATTCAATTGCCTCTTTTGAAGGAATTTCACGGATAATTTTATCTCCATTGACTTCTTTTACGGTAACAACCAATCCTCTAATATCATCATTATAGTTAAAATTGATATCTGTATTGATTCTTTTCATTTCTTTATTCAATTCACCACTAAGCAATATCAGTTCCTGTTTGAGTTCGTCTTTTTTTCTATTGCTGTGATAAGTATCTATCTCTTGATTTTGTTTGGCTATAGGAATTTGTGTGTGTTCATCTATCCCTACGGGTTTTCCGGCATTATTTACAAGACCGACAAGCTTATTTTGCAATGATGAAAATGAACTTCCTTGTATATTGTCCATCATTATATTTCCTCCTTGATCTCTCTTATCGAATCAGAACTACATTATTCAATATCGACAATTCAAAAAAAAATTTTATTTACTTTGAGAAATTATTTCCAACGGGTCAATATGCTTGTCTTTCTGGGTTACTTCAAAACCCAATCTCTGATCAACTCTGCCAATCACATAACCTTTTTGAATTCTTAATCCAGGTTTAATTGTCGGAGCAATCTTATCAAGTTGTGAATAAATCGTATGCATTTCATCTTTATGCTCAATAATAATGACTTTTTTTAATATTGGCACCTCCTTTGCATACACAACCTTCCCATCAAAAATATTTCGAACGACTGCATTGCGAACTTTAGATACCAAAGTTACAGATTCATTAAAAACCTTCAATTTATAAACAGGGTCAAAATAAGGACCAAACTTTTGTTCTACCCGATAGCTCGATAAAGGAGCAATTGTCTTTGGACCCTTGTATTTTGTAGTCGAAATGCTTCGATAAGAACTTGCAACCTGCTTGACATCCAAAGGTGCTTGAAGTTGATTTGTATTTGCAGGCTGGGATTTGGCGCGGACCTTTTGCCTCTCCTCTTCTTCTTTTAATTTTTTTGCCAATAATTCCTTTTCTTTTGTTTGTTTCAATATATTGAGATTGGAAAGGATTTTATCAAGACTTTTTCTTTCATTGTCAATATCTCTGAGTTTTTTATCATAAGCTCCCAACTCCGATTGCAAATTTTTGACTAATTTTTTTTGTTCTGAAATCATTGCCTGAAGTTTTTGCTTTTTATCTTTTTGAACGGTAATAAAAGTGCTGATTTTATTGATATTATTACTAAGCTGGGATATTTGTGCATTGATATTATTTTCTTCTTGGGTGAATTCTTCTATTCTTTTTTTAGAATCTTTATTGAGATTTTTAAAAATTTCTTGCAATATGATGTCATCGGGCGAAATTGGACTTTGATGGTTGAGAACCATAATAAAGGCCATATCTTTAATCAAAATATTGGCAATATCATCTTGAATCTTAATCTTTTGCTTCTCGAGATTATTCAATGAATTCTTATATTCTTTGAGAGCTTTTTCCTGTGCAGAATTTTCTGACTGGTTCTTATTGATATTTTTTTGAACTGCTTCAATCTGATCATCTAACTCTTTAATCTGCCTGTGCTTTTGATTAATCTTAGCTCCTAAGGTATTTAGAAGGTTGCTGATTTCATTCTTTTCTTTCTCTTTTTTCTGAAGCTTTGACTTGTTGGTGCTGATATTTTTATTGATATCTTCAATATCTGCTCCAATAAGAAAAACAAAGACCAAAAAAACTATAAAAGACTTGTTCAACCTCACTTAAAATCTCCTTTGAGAGAAGATTACTACCAACACTGAAAATACTGAAATCAAAATAGAAATTGATAAAAGCATTAAAAAATCCGAACCGAATCTGAAAATACTCTCTTGAATCTCTAACGCACTGATCATTTCTTTAAAATCTTCTCGCATAGACAAATAAAAAGTCCCTACGATAATACAAATGCTTGTAATGATAGAATCGATGATGGCCAATCTGAATAAAATCCCGTTTTTAATCCATACCGGTGCTCCTAAAAAACTCATAATTTCCATTCTTTTGCTATGCTCAAAGCGCCAAATTTGAATCTGCCTAATGATGAGCAAAATTGATAGAATTGCAATCAAGGAAGCAAAAATCCAAACGTTAATTTTGATTAAAAATAATAATCTATAAACTTGGTTATGTGTCTTGCTAAAAGCTTCCACTTTTTGAACGCCAGGTATCTTCAAAAGTATTTGATTGATATCTTCTAATCGTTTTTGATTAGGAAAAACAGAAAGCTTCAATGAATAAAAAAACGGTAAGTCTTTCTTAACGTTAGCAAGATTAGCTTCAGTCATATTTTGTTTCAGACGTTCCAACAAAAAATCTGGATTAATGGGGATAAGATTCTTAGCCTCTCTGACATTTTTAACAATAAATTCCAAGCTTAATTTTTGCCGACTCGCTAGCAATATAGAATAGCTTTGGGATAATTTATCTTCTTTAACAGATATGGCACGATTTACCAAAACGATACTCTCAAGGCTAAAAAGCAAAGCTAATAAAGGAATGATCAATGAAAAATGCCTTTTAAGAGTATTCATAAACTTCTCCATCTTTTATGTTTAATTTTCTATAAGGGACATTCAGGCGATCTGGGATTCTGTGAGTCACAACTACGACAGTCACATCAAGTTGTTCATTAGCACTCTTTAATAAACTCCAAATCATATCGCTAGAATAATCATCAAGATTGCCCGTAGGTTCATCTGCTAATATCAGTGAAGGTCGATGAGCAATAGCCCTTGCCATCGCAACCCTTTGCTGCTCTCCACCGCTAAGCTCTAAGGGATAGCGATTTGCTTTATAAAGCAAATCAACGTGAGAAAGGAGTTTTTCAACCTGAGAATCATAGACTTCTTTCTTGTAACCACTGATAATCATCGGCAAACAAATATTTTTCTCTACGCTCCATTCTTCAATCAGTTTATAATCTTGAAAAACAATCCCGATATTGCGGCGTAGTTCATTGATCAGCCTTTTCCCAGCTCTTTCGATGTTGATATTACACACTTCTAAATTCCCCCCAAATATAGGAAGATTTCCATACAGCGATCTAAGTAAAGTGCTTTTCCCACTACCGCTGGCTCCTGAAATAAACACAAAATCTTTGCGTTCAATTTGAAAATTTGCATTCTTAATGATCAATTCGCCTTTTTTATAACCCAAACATAGATCTTTTGCCCGAATAACACTGCTCATTTATCCTCCGCTAATAACTTCAATAATTCTTTGTGAGCCATTATATTTGCTGGTGTTGCTAAAGGAATATCGCCAAAATAATAAGTTTCTTGATTTTTTTTATCACAAACAATCATTTTATTCACAGGCCAGCTAAAATCTCCAAAACTAACTGCAAAAATCACAAAGAAATCAGATTCAAACACATCGCAAATATGTAGAAAATAATCCTCTTTCACGATTTTTTGAGATTTTTGCAATGATTGCAGATGTTTGGGAATAAAAAAATCAAATTTGAAATCATACTCTATTTTTTCATCTTCATCCCAAGTAAGAGAAAAAATTTTTAAATCAAAAATATCTTTATGCTGCCTTTGCCACCTTGCCTCATATTTGCTCACAACCTCGCCGGAAAGATTTTTAGCAGCTTCAATTTTAGCGCTTTTGTTATCTAAAACCATTTCAAAACTATCTTTAAAATATTTCTGATCATCTGTCCTAAGCTCAAGTGCGCAATCTTTCTGCAATACCCGCAATGCTTGCGATATTAATTTTGCACTCATCACTCTACGATGGGGCTTTTTATTCCAAGGAACAGGGAAATGCACATAAATAGCTTCGCATTGATTAGAAGGGAGAATTTCAAGCAATATTCTTGCATCTACGCGCACAATAAAAATATTTTCAAGCCCCAATAGTTCAATTTGTCTCAAAACCTGCTCAATTGAAGGGGTATGGATTTCTATCCCGATATATTTTTTATCCAAATTTTTTTGAGCCATTTTGAGCAAATGCCTGCCTGATCCAAAACCAATTTCAACACAAAAATTCCTAAGTTCAAGCCGAAAAATTTCAGAAGGTTTCAATAAAAATTTGCTCTTAATGACTTGGCGTACTGAATCGTTATTCAGATTATGCGAGATGAGTTGCGATCTTTTAGCCAATACTCTCAAAGCACCCTTAAGAATCCCTACAGGATTTGGTTTTGTATTCTTTTCAGCTTTAAATAAAATTTCTTTTTGGCGTTTTATTTTTTTGATGAAAAATTTATGATTGCCATAAGTTACACAAATTAAACTTTCTGATATATTTTTAAGACTTTTGACCTCAAACAAAAACGCATACGCATCTTCATAGAAAGGATAGTCTCCCAAAGACGCACTTTCAGCTAAAAAATGAGGCATAAATTACCTGTTGAGAAGAAGTTCAACTTCTTTGGAAGGTCTAGATTCCAATCCGTTACCATCGACGCTGACAACCTGATAACGATATTTTTTACCATTGGTCATTTCTTTATCTACAAACTCATTCTTCAAAATATTCGCAAAACGCAAGGGTCTAGAAGAAAAATTACCCTCATACCGATAAACTGCATAACTCTTGACTCTGGTATCATTGACTTTTTGCCATTGAATAATGGCCTGAGCATTTTGAATCACTCCTTTAATGATCACAGGCGTTGGTGGAGGAACCAACGTAGAACCCTTAACCGCTCCCAATGGTAACTCACCCTCAATATTAGCATTATCAATCGGAACAACCTTATAAAATCTCTCCAAACCATCTGAATCCACTTTGTCGACATACTCAGTATTTTTTGTTTCCCCAATTACTTTAAAATGGTCTTTCAAAGAATTAGCCGCATAAATTTTATATTTGCTCACATCTTCTTGAGGAGATTTATCCCACTTTAATCGAATCTCTCTAGGCAAATCAGAACTTGCACTAAGACCACTAATAGCAGGAGGTTGGGATTTTGTCCTGCCGACTGCGATCGGACCGGGCAAAGATTTTGCTCCCTCAAAACTCTCTGCAATGACCCTATATTTATAATCCTTACCATCTTCCAAATTCTTATCAAAATATTCCACATAAAGCCGATTTTTAACAACACCAATATTTAAAAAAACTCCCTTTGAATCCTGTCTTTGAATGATATATTTTGAAATACTAGGATTAGGATGGGGACTCCAAATAATTTTCACTTCCTTAGCATAATTATCACTAGCAAATACACTCTCAACTGGATCAATAAAAGAGGTTTTAATATGGACTATGGGCGATCTGGGAGAAACCGAACCATTTTTACCTAAAGTTGAAACCTGATAAGCGTATTTTGTTTGCGGAAGCAATCCATTATCATAATAATGCGTTGCTAAAGGATTTCTAATTGTTGCAATTTTTTTTGCACTCCCATCTTTCTCAACCCGATAAAGTACAAATCCTTCGATCAAAGAAGTATCGTTGATTTTTTCCCATTCAAACCCGACAGATCTGACATCATTAATTGTTTTCACATCTTTAACAATCGGTAAAGACGCATCTAATTTATCATCTCTACCAAAAAGAGATAAAACATTATTCTGCATTGAAGCACAGCCTGCAAGCAAACTAAAAAGCATCAAAACAGCTAAGGATGTGATCCTCGTGCGTAGCCTCATTCAAACCTGCCTCATCAAAATTTTTATGCAAAAATTCTAACATATCATCAAAAACAGGAACTTTAAAAAACATTTTTTGCTCTGTTCTTGGATGTAAAAAATAAATCAAATAAGCGTGGAGCATCATTCGGACATTCAGATTATCCTTGCAACCATAAAGCTTATCACCAACAATATGTCTAGAAATACTTTCTAAATGTACCCGAATTTGATGTGTTCTGCCCGTATAAAGCTTCGCTGCAATGAGGCTAAATTTACCATCCTTACTTTTAAGCAAGGGAATAAATTGACTTTTAGAATATCTAGAAGCCGATATTTTTTGCCTAAACCCATCAAGATTTGCCATCTTCAAACGATTCTTTGGATTTCTGCCCATCTGACACTCAATGGTAATTTGCTTAGAAATCTCTCCTTGCAAAACTGCTAAATAATACCTTCCCATTTCTCTGTTTTTAAGCTGTGCAGAAAGTTTAGCGTGAGCAAAATTATTTTTAGCGACCAAAATAGCTCCGCTGGTTTCCTTATCAAGCCTGTGAATAATCCCATAACGTTCTTGACCACTCAGGTTTGAAAGCGAAAAACCCTTATATTTCAGCCAATCCACCAAGGTCAATTCCTTTACGCTTGGAGCACTATGAACAACAATTCTTGGAGGTTTGTTTAAAAGCAAAATATCTTCGTCTTCATAAATAAGACGCACATCCATTTCCACTTCTAAAGGAGTTTCATAAGGGGCTATATCAGGTTCAAGAACGCTCAATTTATCTCCGATTTTAAGCCTTTGTCCTCCTTTCTTGCAAACAGATTCGTTTAAAAAAATCAAAGAATTTTTTATCAAATGAACAACTTGGTTTTTAGAAATCCCAAGTTCTTGGGACAAAAATGTATCCAAACGCTTATAAGACTCTTCAAGGCGAAAGACTTTTTTCATTGCCATATATCCATCCAAATATGATAAAATTGCCAAAATGCTCAGAAGGTAACCCCAATGATGATCGACAGGCGGATTTTAACACACTTTGATTTCCTGTTGCTTTTTCTTATCTTCCCTATCATTGCTGTATCGTTTTTTCTCATCAATGAAGCTAACGAAATATTGAGCATCAAACAAGCAATCTATATTGCAGCAGGTTTTTTTCTCTTTTGGATCATCTTTTTTATCCCTTTTAGAAATCTCAGTAAAAGTATCAGTATTTTTTATTGGTTTTGTATCATTTTACTCGTGATTGTAGATATTTATGGGACTGCCAAGCTTGGGGCCCAACGTTGGATTATAATCCCTGGTACTGGAATATCACTGCAACCAAGCGAACCTGTCAAAGTAGCCATCTTGCTAATGCTTGCCAACCTTATCTGCCACAATCCTCCTCCAAAAAACGGCTATGGTTGGAAAGATTTTCTTAAAATCAGCTTTTATATCATCCTGCCATTTCTCCTCATCCTCAAGCAACCCGACCTTGGAACTGCTTTGGTCGTTGTAATAATGGGCTTTGGAATCTTGTTTTTAATAGGGGTGAATTACAAAATCTGGCTTTCAATACTCATCATTGTTTTGGTAGCTTCCCCACTGATTTACAAATCCTTGCACGATTATCAGCGCAAACGAATCCACGATTTTATCGCTGAAAAACCGAGTTATCACATTAGACAGTCTGTTATTACAATTGGTTCAGGCGGTTTGTTTGGAAAATCTAAAGAAAAATCCACGCAAACACAACTCAAATTCCTACCCATTGCCACAAGCGATTTTATATTTGCTTATTATGTCGAACGATTCGGCTTTGTAGGAGCAATCATTCTGCTGGGTTTTTATATAGGTCTCATTTTACATATTCTGTCATTTTCTTTCATCAATTCAAGGGATTATCAATTGCGGGTTATGTCAAGCGGGATTGCTATTTTAATCTTTGTTTATATGGCAGTTAATATTGGAATGACAATAGGTCTTGCACCTGTAGTAGGCGTTCCTTTACCAATGTTCAGTTACGGCGGGAGCAGCTTTATAACTTTCATTGTATTGTTTGGTATCCTTGAAAATTTGCTTGCCTTTAGGTTTAATTTTGAGTATAATTCCAACCCTTTTAAGAATATAAATAAAAAAGGACCCTTAGCTCAGCTGGTTAGAGCGCTCGGCTCATAACCGATCGGTCGCAGGTTCGAGTCCTGCAGGGTCCACCACCTGCAATTCGAAACTTAAAATTAATTATTTAAAGCTTGCCACCAAATTCCCTATAAGCAGATTGAATCCATCCACCAATACAAAAATTAATATTTTAAAGGGTAAAGAAATCATCACTGGAGGCAACATCATCATTCCCATTGCCATCAAAATCGAACTTACAACCATATCAATAACTAAAAAAGGAAGGTAAAGTAAAAAACCTATCTGAAAAGCCGTCTTAAGCTCACTGATCATAAATGCAGGAACAAGCACACTTAAAGGCACATCCTCAATGTTTTGAGGATTAGGAAGATTGCGTATCCTAAAAAAAAGCGCTAAATCCTTTTCACGCGTATTTTTCATCATAAATTCTTTGAAAGGGGCAATCGTTTTTTCAAATGCAACATCATAAGAAATCTTATTGTCCATATAAGGCTTGATACCTGCATTATAACCCTGTTTGGCTACAGGTTCCATAATAAAAAAAGTCAGCACCAATGCTAAAGAAACAAGAATTTGTGTGGGTGGAGATTGCTGGGTTCCTAAGGCTGTTCGCAAAAATGAAAAAACAATAATCAAGCGTGTAAAACTCGTCATCACAAGCACCAAAGACGGAGCAAGCACCAAAAAAGTCAAAATAACGACGATATTGAGCGTGGTAACAAGCTGTTTAGGGCTTGAAGGAGCCGAAAGAGAGAGATTAACCGTGGGTATCGTAGTTTCAGCCCCATAACCAAAACTGATCCCGCAAAACATCGCTGCCAAAATCAAAAATATCAGCCTCAAAATATCTCCAGTTTCATACAAATTAAAGCCGTAGTATAGACACAATTGTGTTAAAATTTTATAAATCCTTAAAGTAAGGGAAAAAAATGTCTGTTTCAGTCATCATTTTAGCAGCAGGTGCAGGGACAAGAATGCGCTCTTCCCTCCCAAAAGTTCTCCATAAAATCTGCGGTCAAGAAATGCTTTCTTATTCTGTGCAAGAAGCCCTGAAAATAAGTGAAGACATTCATATTATTTTATTTTTTCAACACGAAAAAATTAGGCAACACATAGAATGCAGTTTTCAAGACCACCTGCACAAAATCTTCTTTCACATTCAAAACCATTCTAAGTATCCTGGAACTGGAGGGGCTTTGATGCAAAATGAGCAACAAAAATTAATCCCTCTCAAACACGATCAAATCTTAATCCTCAATGGCGATATGCCCCTTATCACTAAAGAAGAATTAGAACGCTTCATTGGTTTTAAAAATCCTGTAGCACTGGGGGTATTTGAGCTTGAAAATCCAACTGGTTACGGACGCGTTATCATCAAAGACAACCAAGTCAAACAAATCATCGAAGAAAAAGATGCTACCCCTCCTATCAAAGCGATAAGAACACTCAATGCAGGTGTGTATGCATTTGATAAAAAATTCTTGGAAACCTACCTCCCAAAACTTACAAATACCAACGCTCAAAAAGAATACTACCTGACAGATCTGATTGATTTGGCAACTAAAAATAAGCTTGAGATCCTTCCGATTTTTGTAAATCCCAAAAATTTTATGGGCGTGAATTCAAAATCAGAACTTTCAAAAGCTCAAGACATAATGCTTGAGCGACTCAGGAACAAAGCAATGGATCAAGGCGTAATCATCCATTTGCCTCAAACTCTCTATTTAGAACCCAGTGTCACTTTTGAGGGGGAATGTGAAATACAGCCTGGAGTGTGTATCAGCGGGAAAACAAAAATTATCAATTCACTCATCAAGGCCTACAGTGTGATTGAAAGCAGTGTGATTGAACATTCTGACATCGGACCTATGGCTCATATCCGCCCCGGTTGCGAAATTTCTCAAAGCCATATCGGGAATTTCGTAGAACTTAAAGCAAGCAAAATCAAAGGTGCAAAAGCAGGACATTTAAGCTATTTAGGAGATTGTGAAATCGGAGAGGGGAGCAATATAGGAGCAGGAGTGATTACTTGCAATTATGATGGTAAAGCCAAACATAAAACCTTGATTGGAAAAAATGTCTTTATCGGTAGTGACACACAGCTTGTAGCACCTCTTGAAATAGAATCCAACGTATTAATCGGAAGCGGTACCACAATGACAAAAAATGCCAAAGAAGGGGATTTGGTCATTTCTAGGGTCCGACAAGAAAATAAAAATGGAGGATTTTACAGATTTTTCAATCCAAACAAAAAATAAAACATTATGGCTGTTGCTACTCTAGATAAACAACTATCAGTTTGCAATCAATAAGTTTGATTGCAAACTTTCAAAATTTAAAACATAAAAAGATTTTTATTTATATTTGAATGTAAAATACGATGCCAAAGTACATAAAGCTTAATATTTTTAGTGTAAAATAGTAAATTATTCATTATTCGGAGAAACAAAATGGAACTGATTATCAATGGTGAAAACAAAAGCTTTTCCAAATCCCTTAGCATTCAAGAGATTCTGGATTCTTTAGGCATTGAATCTAAAGTAGTTGCGGTTGCTTTAAATTCAATGGTCGTAAAAAAACAAGATTGGAGCAATACTTTTGCTCAAGACGGAGACAAAATAGAATTCTTGCAGTTTATGGGTGGTGGCAAGAACTGATGATGCCAAATACAAAAACAAATCCATCGGAGAAAGTAATGCGTAAAATTCCTGTGGGAATTCTTGGAGTTAGTGGCTATACCGGACTAGAATTGATAAAAATTCTTTTAGAACATCCTGTTTTTGAAATCTCTTATATTGGGAATTCACAAGGAACTCAAAAACTATCTGAAATTCATCCCTGTCTTGAGGGCATATTTGAAATACCTGTTCTCAAAGCAAATGCAAAAGAAGTCGCACAAAATTGCGAACTTGTTTTTTTAGCCCTCCCGCACAAAAGTTCAATGGAATTTGCCAAAGAAATACTAGAATATGGGGTAAAGGTCGTTGATCTCTCTGCAGATTATCGGCTTAAACGCGAAAATTACGAACAAAATTACCAAACTACCCACATTGATCCCCATAATCTCACTCGCGCTGTTTATGGACTAGTCGAATATGCAAGAGAAGAAATAAAAAGCGCTTCTTTAATTGCAAATCCTGGTTGCTATCCTACAGCCACATTATTGGCATTATTGCCTTTTTTGCCTTTTTTAGACCAAACAAGCGTATTTGTCGATGCTAAAAGCGGAGTAAGCGGAGCGGGAAAAAAACTGAGCGATAATACCCATTACCCAAACATCAATGAAAATCTATTCAGCTATTCCCCACTCTCCCATCGCCATCAAGTTGAAATCGAGGAAAAATGTGAATTTTTCGCAGGCAAAGCCCTGCAAGTTAATTTTGTTCCTCATTTAGTCCCCTTGAATCAAGGAATGCTTGTGAGTGTCTTTGGCAGACTCAAAAAAGAAATCAATCCGATTGAAATTCTATATAAACGTTATCAAAAAGAAGATTTCATTCGCATCAGAAGCCAAAGCGTAGAGATAAAAAATGTACGTGGAACTAACTTTTGTGATATATTTGCTACCAATAGAGGAAAAGATATTTACATCAATGCAGCTATAGACAACCTTTTGCGAGGTGCAAGCTCCCAAGCTGTAGTGAATGCAAATTTAATGTGTGGTTTGAAAGAAGATCTTTGTATTCCAAAAATCCCCCGATGACAAAAACAGAATCCCAAGTACCTATCATTAAAGACGGCGCCCTTTTTATTGCTGATTCCCACTATATGGATTCAGATTACAGATTTTTCAATTTTGTACGAAAACTCATCCTTTCTCCGCCGAAACAAGTTTTTTTAATGGGGGATATTTTCCATCTCTTAATCGGACATCTCCCTTCTAGTCAAAAACAAAACTTTCCTTTGATTTCTTTGATCAATGAGCTAAGTGATAAAACCGAAATATTTTATTTTGAAGGAAATCACGATTTTGGAATTGACAGCTTTTTACTTCCAAAAGTCAAACTTTATCCCCGTTCCTTGCAGCCTGCTCTTTTTATTTGGAAAGAAAAGCGCTTTCTTTTAGCACACGGGGATATTTTTCTTACAAGAAGTTATGATTTTTATATCCGCACACTAAATAATCCAATTACCCTTAGTTTTTTAAAGATTCTTGATAGATTGAGTTTTGGAATCATTTATGGCGCGATTGCAAAAAAAATCTGTCAAAAATCCATTAAACCACTGCAAATAAATGAGAAAGTTTTTAAAAAATTCAGTTTAGAAAGATTCCAAAAATATTCCAAATTTGCAAAAAAAAATAATCTAGGCTCTATAGACGGAATTATCGAGGGACATTTTCATATAGGAAAAAATCTGAAGCACTATATCTCTTTGCCTTCTTTTTATTGCCAAAAAAGCGCTTTTATTATACAATCAAATGAAATAGCAAATATAATGGAGTGATTTTGACAAATAACGATCCAAAATTAAGCTCAAATGAGATCGAACTGATCGACTTTAGAATATTTGAAACACGGGAAAATGGATTCTATGAAAGGATTTATGGCATCAATGTTGCCAAAGTCCAAGAGATTATCAAAATGCCTGAAATTTTTGAATTACCTTCAAGCCTAGATTATGTAGTGGGTGTTTTTGACTTAAGATCTACTATTATTCCCTTGGTTGATCTGTCAAAATGGATAGGGATTGCTTCTAGCGACAATAATCAACAAAAAACTGTCATCATCACAGAATTCAACAATATAAAAATAGGTTTTATCGTCCATTGTGCCAAACGTATCCGTCGTATTAGTTGGCAAAATATCGAACCAGCTCATTTTAATTCTTCTAGCGTCATAGAAAGAGAAAAAATCACAGGAATAACAAGAATTGAAGATGATAAAACGCTTTTGATACTTGACTTAGAAAGTATCATAGACGATCTTGATCTCCACCAAGAAAATAATAAAAAATCAATGAGTTTTACACCAAAAATCAAATTTAATGGTATAGTTTTGTTTTTAGACGATAGCAATGCAGCTAGAAAAATGATCAGAAAAAACCTTATAGAAATGGGCTTTAAAATAATAGAAGCCATTGATGGAGAAGACGGCATAACAAAATTAGAGAAACTTTATGAAGAATTTGGCGACAATCTCTCCGATCACTTAAAATTGATTATATCGGATGTAGAAATGCCTAAAATGGATGGTTTTCATTTTTTATCTCAGGTTCATCAAGACAATAGATTTTCAAACATACCAGTAATTTTTAATTCCTCAATCTGCGACAAATATAGTGCAGAAAAAGCTAAAAGTCTTGGAGCTGAAGCTTATTTGGTAAAATTTGACGCGGACAGATTTTATGATGAAATTTCAAAAATCTTAAGCTAAATAGAATTTTATGGTTGTAAAATACAAAAACCTAAATCAATATTGAAGAGGTGTTAAATGGATGATATGCAAGAAATAATGGAAGATTTTTTAATTGAAGCATTCGAAATGATCGAACAGCTTGATCAGGATTTAGTCGAGCTTGAAAATAATCCTGAAGATTTAGAGCTTTTAAATCGAATTTTCAGGGTTGCCCATACTATCAAAGGCTCAAGCTCCTTTTTAAATTTTGATACTCTCACTCATTTAACGCATAATATGGAAGATGTCCTCAATAAGGCTAGAAAAGGTGAGCTTAAGCTCACCCCCGATATTATGGATGTCGTATTGCAATCCATTGATTTAATGAAAGCCCTCTTGGTAAAAATTAGAGATGCAGGGACAGACTCAAACAGCGGTATTGATATTTCTGATACAGTTAAAAAACTTCAGGCGATTTCAAGCGAGCAATCAAATGATAAAACATCTTCCCAACCCCAAGAAGTTCAATCTTCATCTTCTGAGGCAAGCTCACCAGAACCACAAAATCCATTAGCAGATGAACCTGAACTTGATTATGCCAATATGAGCGCTCAAGAAGTCGAGGCAGAAATTCAAAGATTGCTTCAAAAAAGACAAGAGGCGGACAAACAAAAACGCTCTCAAAAGAAAAAAGATAATGTCTCAGAAGATATTCAGGCTCCTCGCGAGCCCACCGAGCCCCAATCTAAAAAAGAAGAACCCAAAAAATCAGCTCAACCCAAAAAACCCGAGCCCACCAAACCAAAAACAGACGAAAATAAATCTCCATCAACAGGCGTTGAACAAACCGTAAGAGTTGATGTGCGACGATTAGACCATTTAATGAATCTGATTGGGGAACTAGTTCTTGGAAAAAATAGATTGATTCGGATTTATGGGGACGTAGAAGAACGATACGACGGAGAAAAATTCCTTGAAGAGCTCAATCAGGTTGTATCTTCTATTTCCACTGTGACCACAGATCTCCAACTTGCTGTAATGAAAACAAGAATGCAGCCTGTAGGAAAAGTTTTTAATAAATTCCCAAGAATGGTGCGAGACCTTTCTAGAGAACTCGGCAAAAGCATTGATTTAGTCATTACTGGGGAAGAGACAGAATTAGACAAATCCATTGTAGAAGAAATCGGCGATCCCCTCATCCATATCATCAGAAATTCCTGCGATCACGGGATTGAAACTCCAGAAGAAAGAAAGCAAGCAGGCAAAGAAGAGACAGGAAAAGTGGAGCTTAAAGCTTACAATGAAGGAAATCATATTGTCATTGAAATTGCTGATGATGGGAAGGGTCTAGATGCAGATATGCTCAAACAAAAAGCCATTGAAAAAGGAGTAATCACCGAGAGAGAAGCCGACAGTATGAGTGACAAAGAAGCATTCGGGATTATATTCAAACCTGGTTTTTCAACAGCTAAAAACATTTCAAATGTCTCAGGAAGAGGCGTTGGAATGGATGTGGTCAAAACCAACATTGAAAAACTCAATGGAATTATCGAAGTAGAATCCGAAAAAGGCGTAGGAACAACAGAAAAATTAAAAATTCCTCTTACGCTAGCAATTATTCAGGCTCTGCTTGTTGGGGTTCAGGAAGAATATTATGCGATTCCTCTTTCATCAGTTCTTGAGACCGTTCGAGTCAGTCAAGATGAAATTTACACTGTCGATGGCAAAAGTGTCTTAAGACTAAGAGATGAAGTTTTGTCTCTAGTGCGTTTAGCTGATATTTTTAAAGTCGATTCCATCTTGGAAACAATGAATGAGGTCTATGTCGTAATCGTCGGTTTAGCCGATCAAAAAATCGGCGTTATTGTGGATTATCTTATCGGTCAAGAAGAAGTTGTTATAAAATCTTTGGGTTATTATCTCAAAAGCACCACAGGAATTGCAGGAGCAACAGTGAGGGGAGATGGAAAAATCACTCTTATTGTAGATGTGGGAGCGATGATGGAAATGGCAAAAAATGTCAAAGTCAGCATTAACAAGCTCATTGATGAAGCTGAGGCTTCAAAGATTAAAAACTCTCCTAGCGACTATGTAATCCTTGCTATTGATGATAGCAGCACTGATCGCGCCATTATGAAAAAATGCCTCAAACCTTTAGGGGTAACTATACTTGAAGCTGCCAATGGATTGGAAGGTCTTGAGATTGTTAAGAATGGGGACAAAATGCCTGATGCCGTTCTTGTAGATATAGAAATGCCTAGAATGGACGGCTATACGTTTGCAGCCGAAGTCAGAAAATACAATAAATTTAAAAATTTGCCCCTCATTGCAGTTACAAGTAGAACAAGCAAAACAGACCGTATGAGAGGCGTGGAATCAGGAATGACAGAATATATCACAAAACCCTATACTGCAGAATACCTTGTCAATGTGGTCAAACGCAATATAAAACTCAATATAGACGGAGTAACCAATGAGCAATAACAAAACATTAAAAGATATTTTTGACAAACAAAAAGAAACAACTCAGCACGCCACTCGACAAGAAGAAATTGAAGATATCCTTCAAGTCATTGGCTTTATCGTTGGTAACGAAGAGTTTGCCGTCCCTATTTTAAATGTTATTGAGATTGTAAAACCCATAGAATACACAAGAGTTCCAGGAACCCCTAATTATGTTCTAGGAGTTTTTAATCTCAGGGGTAATGTGTTTCCATTGATAAATCTACGATTAAAATTTGGAATTCCTGCAGCCAAACAAGATAAAGACACCCGTTATTTGGTTGTGCGACACAATGATCAAATTGCAGGTTTTGTTATTGATAAGCTCACTGAAGCGATTCGGATCAAAAAATCAGATATTGACCCTGTCCCAGAAACCCTTGCCGAACAAGACAATTTAATGTATGGGGTAGGTAAAAGAGAAGATAGGCTTGTAACTATTCTTAAAATAGAAACACTTTTAAAAAGGGATTTTTAGTCTCTAGAATTCCGTTGCACTCATTATAAAATTGTTGATAAATGCATTTTTTGCCCCGCAAAGATGGATATTGGGGCAAATCCCTTTGAGTTCTTTATAAAGCTTAAGATTTGTCTCAAAAGCCTTGTTGCAGATTTTTTCTCTATAAGCAAATGGGATCTCAAATCCGAGATTATCGGTTGCAATTTTTTCGCACAAAGCACTTTCATAAATTGGAAAAAAACCTATGGCTACTTTTATCTTACTCCCCTTTATAACATCTTCAAAATCTTTTAAAAATTTTGCGCACTCCAAATATCGAATGCAGGCTGACTGATAATCATTTCTGCGCCGTTGGTAATTTTACTTTCCAATAACTTTTTATTCGCTTTGTCCAAGACTAAATGACTACCACAAACAATAAAGCTTTCCGCACCTAAAATCTCTTTGGCTTTCTTTGCCATTTGTGATCCGTTAAGTTCTTCTGCTTTACGATAGTCCCCTCCCACAACCGCAACTTTTTTAATCCCTGCATATTTTAACCCCAACAAAAGACTCTCCACTCTTTCTTCTCTTCTTCCAGAAGCTGCTATGCTTGGAATTACATCTACTCCAAGCCCTTTACCAAACAACACGCTCACAATACAAGCTTCTGGTGTCGGTCTCATTTTAGGACTATCAGGGATAATTAAAAAATCTGCTTGAAACTTTTTAAACCAATCAGAAAGAATTGCATAATCACGCTCTTGATGTTTTGGAATATATTCTAAACTTAACACTTTATCTCCATTTTTGCTAGAATTATACAAATTTTATGGAGAAAGCCGATGAAACTTGCCGTGTTTGATTTTGACTCCACACTAATGGATGGTGAAACCATTGAAATTCTTGCCCAAAGTCACGGGGTAATTGAACAAGTAGCTTCCATTACAACAAAAGCAATGGAAGGAAAATTAGATTTTTACGAAAGCCTCAAAGCCCGTGTAAAACTGCTCAAAGGAATGCAAGAGCAACAAGCACGCCAAATCTGTCAAAACCTACCCCTAAACAAAGGAGCTAAGGAGGTCGTTTTGGGCCTGAAAAATAGGGGCTATAAAGTAGTGTGCTTTAGCGGGGGATTTAAATTTGCAACTGCACATTTTAAAGACATCATCGGGCTAGATGCCGATTTCAGCAATACACTCCATTGTAAAAACGGTATGCTTAGCGGAGAAGTTGGGGGTGAAATGATGTTTGGCTCCTCAAAAGGAGAAATGCTCCAAACCCTTCAAAGTCTGCTTCAAGTTTCGCCATCTGATACTATCGCAATAGGCGATGGAGCTAATGATGCAAGTATGTTTCAACACGCAGATAAAAAAGTTGCTTTTTGTGCGAAAGAAATTCTTAAAAAACAAGCAAATATCATCATTGATAAAAAAGATTTGCAAGAAATACTCTCTTATATCTGAATTTTATTTCAAATATCCATAATCATAAAGCGCATTCGCCATTTTAACCAAAATGGGACCTCCCTTTCCTCCGCTTTGTCCGTGTTCAAGCAAAACCGTGATGGCATATTTGGGATTTTTATAAGGCACAAATCCCGTAATCCAAGCGTGCGAACGACGAAGATACTCCATTTGACTTTCTTTCATTCTGACTTTAATCTCTTGAGGGATTTGCACAACTTGAGCGGTTCCGGTTTTACAAGCAAGTGGGGCTTTAGATCCTAAAGTGCGGCTGTAAGCTGTTCCGCCTTTTACACTACAAGCCTCATACATTCCTTTTTGTAGAATGCTCAATTTTGATTTTTGAAAATCATTTAAAACATCTTTAGGCTCATAATCAGAATTCTCATTTCCAAAAGTTTTTGCAAAATGTGGGATAGGTAATTTTCCTGTGGCAATTAAAGCAGTATATCCAGCAATCTGCATTGGAGTTACCAAAAAAGCTCCCTGCCCGATTGAAGTTATAATTGTATCTCCTGTATACCAAACTCTTCCATATCTCTTCATTTTCCATTCGGGATCTGGCACAATACCAATAAATTCATTAGGAATATCAACGCCGGTTTTTTGCCCAAAACCCATTTGTTTTAAAACATTTGCAATATTATTTATTCCCGCAGTTTGAGAAAGCTTATAAAAATAAACATCCACAGATTCGCGAATTGCCTTAACTAAATCTGACTTTCCGTGTCCTGAAGGCTTCCAATCTCGAAATTTTCTCCCCCCAAGCTCAATATAAGCAGGTGTGTCAATTTTTGTATTCTCATTAACCCCTGCATACTCCAAAAAAGCAAGCCCCATACCCATTTTCACAACAGATCCTGGAGGATACAAAGCATTCACAAGTTTATTGAGCAAAGGATTATAAATATTTTCGCTCAAAGCATTCCATTTATCATAGCTAATCCCACCGACAAAATCATTCAGATTATATTCAGGATAGCTCCCTGCAACAATAATCTCTCCGGTATGAACATCCATCACGATAACTGCACCCTCTTTATCCTGAAATGCCGCATCGGCAATTTCTTGAAGTCTCATATCAATGCTAAGCACCAAATCATTTTGATTTTCAGGTTTCAATTCGTCTAAAACCTCAAGTTCTTGGTTGAGGGCATTAACGGCCATAATACGATAACCAATCTGTCCTTGCAGAAAAAAATTATATTCTTTCTCCAAACCCGTTTTGCCAATAATCCCAGTATATTTACTAACAGGATCGCTTTGAATATCTGCTTCATCTGCTGCCCCTACATAGCCAATAACATGAGAAGCCGAAAGATTGTTGGGATAAAGTCTTTTGGTAGCAGGCTCCACTAAAATATCAGGATTTTGAATAATTCGAGCATAGATTTTTTGCATTTTCGTATAAGGAATAAAATTAACAACTTTAATCGGGGAATGATTGTAAATAGAATCTTGTTTTTTATATGCCTTTATCATTTCGGGACGATTAATTTCGGGAAAAAAACTCCCAATAGTTTCTATTTGCGTTTCTAAGGCTTCATCTTTAAGCAAAGGATTGAACAAGATTGAAAAACCTAACTCATTGATGGCTAAAGGCTCACCGTTTCTATCAAGTATCTGCCCCCTAGAAGGAATAAGAATTTCTTTTTTAGTCATATTTCTCTGGGCTAATTTTTCAAAATACTCGTGAGATTTGATGGTTAGCACAAATACTTTTGCAATCAATGCCATCCAAATAAGGATAAAAGCAAAAATGACAATTTTATATCTGATGTTTAATTTTTTCATACACAATTCCCAAGCAAGACTCATAAAAAACATAAGAAATAAAAATCGAACCTAAATCCGAATCCAAAACCTCTCCAAATAAACCAAACAGATACAAAATAAAGAAATAAACAAAATAAATTAAAGGAACATATATAAAAACAAAAAATATATTTTCCTCGAACAATAGCCGAAATTTTTTAATTACAAGCCAATTGATAGCCACAAACACGATTGGTAAAATACCGGCATATTTATCGTGATCAAACTCAAAAAATAACAGACAAATTACAATTCCAAATGTAAAAATCCAACGATTTTCCTTAGAAGCCCGCACATAAAGAATAAAAAGTAACCCAATCATTGGTGGTAAAAATAAATAAATATCACTCAAACAAGTATAAAAATAAAAACAAACCAAAAGCACAGAAGCTTTTAAAGTTTCTTTAAGAGTGCTATTTCTTCGCAAATTGGAAAACGCTTGCATTTAATACAATCCGCCCAGATTTTATGGTCTGGCAATAATGATTTTTCAATAACTTCAAAACCTAATTTTCTAAACAAACCATCGCAATAAGTCAAAACTAAAAACTCTTTAAGCCCAAGCGTTCCCCCTTCGCTCAAAACCGAATCCACAAGTTTTCTAGCTATGCCTTGACGACGATACCTCTCATTGACAACTAAGCTTCTGACTTCTCCTAATGTCGGTGAATAAATATGTAAAGCGCAAAATCCTACAATGTTTTCACTTTGTTTTGCAATAAAATAAGATCTTATCGAGGTTGCCATTTCCTCAGGGCTTCTAGGCAATATCAAACCTTTTTGAACTTCTTCTGCCACCATAGCACACATCAATGGTATATCGTTTAAAACAGGTTTTTGTATATATATTGTTGCATCAATCTGTCCCAATTCCCAACACCCCGTTTAAAATTATTTCTTGGATTTTAGTTTTGCCACCATATCTTTTATCTATAATTTTATCATTATTTGATGCAACTACTCTGCCCTTCTGATAAAAAAGATGTTGTTGGCTCTTATTGAGCTTATCAAATTTGGTATAAATATTTAAAATCCTTTGATCGTTCCTTAGAATATTCTCTAAAGCTTCATTGACATAATTATCTATCTCAAGCTCAGTATGTCTAGCATCTATCAAATGTACAAACAATTTAACAGAAACTCGTTTGCTTAAAAATTCCCAAAGATTATCTTCCCATTTTTTCTTTATCTCTTTAGAAACCTTAGCATAGCCAAAGCCCGGTAAATCCACAAATCTGAAAGAAATAATTTGAGAATCAGGTTCTTTCCTTTCCCAAATTGAAGTAAAAAAATTTATCAACTGAGTTTTTCCGGGTGTTGATGAACTTTTTGCTAGATTTTTACCTAATATCAAATTAATAAAAGTGCTTTTGCCCACATTGCTCCTGCCCAAAAATACAACTTCCATCAAATCTGGATGTGGGCAATCGGCAAGCTTTGTCGCAGAAGTCAGAAATTTTGCATCTTTGACAACAATCATTCATTGCCCTTATTGGGTTGGGTCTGTTGATTTTGAGTTTTATCATCTTTCTGATCAATATCATCTAAATTAAAAATAAATTTAGCCGGTTTATCCTTGCTTCCAAGCACGTTGGCATAACCACTCTCATTATTAACAATAATCTCTTCACCCCTGATCGTATTGGCTTTCCCCACTTCATTCACGACCGCATTTTCCAATAGCCTATATTCTCCATTTTGAGCATTATAAGTCAGTTTATCAGAATGCCCTTTAATCTCCCTGCCATTTTCCATAAAAATATGAAATTTTACATTTCCTTGCGCCTCATAAAACTGAGGTTTTCTATTTTTGTCTGAATGAATGATTACTTTATCAGCTTCAAGCGTGTCTTTAGATTTTTTTATATGCACATTGCCTTCTATGATTGTAATTCCTTTAGCATCATCGCCATAAAATTTATTTGCAGTTACTTCAAGGGTTTCTTGGGAACATATGGCTATGGCAAAAGATAAACAAAACAAAAAAAGTATTTTCTTCATTTTTTGTCCTTATCTCCACCTTCAAGAATAATCTCTGAAGTGACGCTTACAGCATGAATTATTTGAGATTTTTTATCATAAACAATATTTTTACCCATAAATTCACCCTCCAAGGCATTAAGCACAAAATCTCCTTTGCCTTTAAAAATCTCTTTACGATAGTCATAAATCCCGCTTTCACTCCAAAAACTTCCGCCATCGCTTTTGGTATAAACCACTCCTTTTGGAAAATCATACATATCTCCCTTTCTAATCACCTCATCCCCACTGATATACTCATATGTATTTTTAGATTTATTGTTATAACGGCTTGCTAAAAAACCATATAAAATCTCATAATCATTAAATTGAAGTGCTTTGGAACCTTCGATTTTCATATCCACAAAATTCCCATTAATCTGATACATATTAAAATCTATGAGTTCAATTTTAGGGATATTTTCACTAGAAATCACTTCAAATCTTTTAGAAGGGGCAAAAAAGAAAATAGATGCAAAAGTAAGCCCAAATAGGACCAAAAAAAAGTTCAATACACTATTAGTAGAACTTAAGTACTTCATCTTTTAGCCCATCTCTAATCAGGATATGCTCAATCATTTCTCGAACAGCTCCCTTTCCTCCAGATGCACACAGCACCACATCAACAAACCCTTTGATCCATTCTGCAGAATCGCTTGGAGCAAAGCGCAAGCCGCATTCTTTAAACATACCCAAATCATTCAAATCATCTCCAATGCAAGCAACTTCACAAGATTTTAAACCAAGTTCTTTTTTAAGCTCAGAGGCGATTTTTCCTTTATCGACAATCCCCATATAAACAGAAGTGATTCCTAATTCTTTCATCCGAAAGGCAGTGATCTCTGAATGTCGTCCAGATATAACAGCAACCTTTTTCCCCAATTTTTGCCAAACCACCAAACCTAAGCCATCTTTGATATTGAAAGACTTACTTTCGACCAAATCCTGATTGTAAATCAACTCTCCATTTGTAAGCGTCCCATCTACATCAAGCAAAATAAGCTCAATCACAAAGAGCCTTTCGTGCTTGGAATGCCAATTCTTTGATTGTGTGACAATGCCCTGCGCAAAGCCAATGCAAAGGATTTGAAAATCGCTTCTATAATATGATGGAGATTTTTTCCTCTTTTGAGATAAATATGCATACAAAACCCTGCATTCATTGCCAAAGCCCTAAAAAACTCTTCGGTCAATTCAATGTCAAAATCCCCGACTTTTCCTTTAAAATCCCCATAATTATCCATATCAAATACCAAAAAAGCTCGGTTGCAAATATCAATATCGCATTCCACGCAAGCTTCATCCATCACAACAGCCCCACTTCCAAATCTCTCAATACTTTTAATCGGATAGATTTCCTCTCTCAAAAGACTCCCAATAACAATCCCACAATCTTCAACACTATGATGCCCATCAATATGTTTATCCCCCTCACAAACAATATCCAAATCCATTAAAGAATGCTTAGTAAAAGCTTCAAGCATATGATCAAAAAAACCTATCTTTGTGCTGATTTTTCCTTCACCATTCCCATATATTTCCAAAGAAGCCTTTATTTTTGTTTCTTTGGTATCGCGTGTTATTTGCTTCATTTTTACTCCCTGATGACTATACCGGCCAAATTTTTTGATTTGGCAAAATCAAGCGCTTCATCCTCGCTTTGAAAGCCTTTAACAAAAACCCTATAAATTGCTTCGCCGTTACTGACTTGTTCTTTTATATCGACCTTATAATGACTCTCTTTGATAGATTTTTCAGTCTGCTCCTTTAGAGCAAGCGCCCCTTCTTTTTTCTTAAATGCCCCTATTTGCAAAGAAAAAGACCCTCCCTCTACGCTAGTCTTACTTTCTCCAATCTTAAATTCTTCTTTTAAGGTCTTAGATTGTTCCATATCTTTGGAAATAGAACTTTCATAATTTTTAGAAATCATCCCGCCAAAACCTAAGACTTCAAGTCTCACTTTAGCTGTTCCCTTATCAACCATATTAATATCGCGAGCTGCTGCATTGGATAAATCAATAATCCTCCCATCTACAAAAGGACCTCTGTCATTAATCCTAACAACGGTACTTTTTCCGTTTTCTTTATTATAAACTTTTACCACTGTATTCATCGGTAAAATTTTACTTGCTGCTGTATGAGCGTGCATATTGTAGGTTTCGCCATTAGAGGTCTTTTTAGCGTGAAAGTTCGGTCCATACCAACTCGCAATTCCATCAAAAATTTCTCCCACATCAACTCTAGTCGGATAATACCATTTACCCGCTATTTGATAAGGTCTCATCGTTGCTCTTTGAATCGCAGCAGAATCTCTCATTCCCTCCAACATTGAAGGATTTGAACCTGTAAAAACATCGTCTGCAGCATTCCCTGATCCAAAACCTGATTCACTTGAATAAGATTGATTGGTATAATTTGAAGTATATTTTTTAGATCGATAAGATCCTAAACTTTCATAATCGCTAAAAGCACCCACCCCACCATTATAAACACTTTGAGGAGAACAGCCCCAAAATAAAGCTAAAATAAAAACAAAAAGCCCTTTACCAACATATTCTCTCAACGTCCGACCTCATTTTGAGCTAATTTTTGATGATCTTTTCTAATGACTGGAACAATAAGTTTTTGATTGATGGATAAGAAAGAATTTTTAAGATTATTGGTAATCTTTAATTCTTGAATGCTGACCTTATATTTTTTGGAAATGGAAGTGAGCGTTTCCCCCTGCTTTACTTTGTGTAAAACAAACATTTCATTGGGATTTTCATCTTCTTTAAAATTCTGTTTGAAATAAACGAGTTTCTCATAAGGGATATAGACAGTATATTCTTTATAGCCTGGGGGTAAAAAATCGTAACGGAATTGACGATTGTATTTTTTCAATTCGCTTAAACTTATTCCTGCTCCCTGTGCAATCGTTTTGAGCAAGGTTCCCGCCTTGACATTCACACTCGCTAAAGTATTCATCGCCCCTCGATTGAGTAAATATTCCCTATCCTCACTTTTAAATCTATCGATATTGTTAAAAGCTACAGACATACTCAAAATCATCCGCATATAATTCCTTGTTTCTTTTGGAAGATATTTTTTCTTATCGTCCAAAAGAACATTAATATCACTTGTTTGAGCTTTCTTGATGGCCTTTTGAAGTCTCCCCACACCACAATTATAAGCCATAGCAGCCAAATACCATTGCCCCGTAAGTTTATATAGAAATTGAAGGTATTTAATAGCAGCCTGAGTGCTTTTGATGGGATCACGCCTCTCATCAATATAATCATTGATCTTTAATCCAAGCTGTTTAGCTGTAACAGGCATAAGTTGCCAAATTCCAGAAGCTTTTTTAGGACTATATGCTCTTGTAGAAAATTCAGACTCTGCCATAGCTAAAAACAAAAATTCTTGAGGAATCCCTGCTTGAGCCATCATACTTTTAAGAATCGGTATAAACTCATAGCTAGAATCAAACTTTTCCAAAAAATAATCCCATCTGGCTTCTGCACTATTTGTCTTAAATGAATTTTTTACTTTCAATTCAGCCAAAAATGTCCCGCTCACACCAAAAGAGTTTAAAATATTTTCGCTAAACCTGTCATAAATAAGACTATTAAAGTCTGCTTTCAACATACTTGATGAACACAAACAGGTCAGCAAAACCATTGTTTTTAGCTGCATTTATTTTCCTAACTGAAAATCTAGAATTAAGGGTTTATTCTACTTGAAAAATACTTAAACCCAAAATTATTCCACCCAATAAAAACCTCATCCTTAAATCGAACCAAACAAATCATAAGCATTTTGGGTTGTAAGGGAAGCAATTTCATCGACATTCATCGCAAGCACTTCAGAAAGTTTGTGAGCAATCAAGGGTATGCGCATTGGCTCATTTCTCTCTCCTCTGTAAGGGTGAGGACTCAAATAAGGCGCATCAGTTTCAAGTAATAATCTGCTTTTTGGGATCTTTGGTAAAATTTCAATAATTTTTTTAGCGTTTTTAAAAGTCGCCACGCCCCCAATCCCATAATAAAACCTATCAGACAAACCCAACAAGATCTCATCGGCATTAAAACAATGCAAAACCCCGTGTGCTTCCTTGTATCGACTTAAAATTTCAAAGGCATCAAAACTTGCCTCTCGAATATGTACAATTAAAGGTTTATCAAATGCAATAGACAATTCAATTTGAGAAATAAAAGCTTTTTTTTGAGCATCCTTATAATCCTTTCTCTCTTCTTCAGGAGGAAGTCTGTAGTAATCCAACCCACATTCTCCAACCCCCACGCACTTGGGATGAGAAATCAATTCTTTAAGAGAGGGAATGTGTGCATTTTGAATCTCATAAGGGTGGATACCCACTGCAAAATAAATTTGCTCGTATTTTTCTGCAATTGCAACAGCATTAGGCAAATCTTTCAAATCAGCTCCGGGAATGATGATTTTTTTGACGCCATTATTCATTGATTCCTGAATAACTTCTTCAAGATCATTCTCATAAACTCGGCTATCCAAATGGCAATGCGTATCAATCAAACAGTTCATTTTCCTCTCAATTGTATGGTAGAATTTTATTATTCGTCAATTTTAGTCAAAAAACTTCAGTATTTTGACAACAGATAAAAATTAAGGATTATAATTTTGTTCAGCGGGCTTGTGCGTGAGATTGCAAAAGTAAAAAAATTTCAAAATAATATTTTATATCTTCATAGTCCCTATAGACCTCAGCTTGGAGATAGTATCGCTGTCAATGGAGTATGTCTTACAGTCGTCCAAACCAATGAAGATGGGTTTGAACTCGAACTCAGCGAACACACTCAAAAACATATCGCCTTAGAAAACTATAAAAACCTTGTGCATATCGAACCTGCTTTAAAAGCAACTTCAAGATTGGATGGTCACTTTGTACAAGGGCATATTGACGGGATTGGCACAATCAAGAGCATTAGTAAAAAGACAAATCAAACAGACTTTTTTATCCAAACCTCCAAAGAAATTTTGGATCTAGTGATCCCGCAAGGTTCCATCACTATAGATGGGATCAGCCTGACAGTATCAGAGATTTTCCAAGAAGGATTTGGACTCACCATCATTCCTTATACTCTAAAACATACTCTTTTTCATACCTATAAACCTCAAAGAAGGGTCAATATAGAAACCGACGTGCTAGTAAGAAGTATCGCTCATCTTCTTAAAAAGCGGGATAAAAAACTCGACCTCTGTTCTTGGAAAGAAATTGATTCGATCTTGCTGGGTTACTAATTAATGAAAAACAATACTCTTAAAGCAGTAGCCCTAGCTTATCACTCACAAACAGACAATGCCCCTAAAGTTGTCGCTTCAGGTATAGGGGAAATCGCAAAAAATATTATCAATAAAGCAAAAGAATTCGACGTGCCTATTTTTGCCAACCCTGCTTTAGCCGAATCTTTAACGAAAATACAAATTGATGCATCAATCCCAGAAGAACTTTATCAAAGCGTAGTAGAAATTTTTATCTGGCTAAAAAATGCCGAATATTCTTCTCAATTCAGCAAATCTCTTCAAGATGGATAAAATGAGAATATTTGTAACATTTTAAGACAAATCTCAAAAATAAATTTTAAATACAATTCGTGTTTTTAAAATATTAATATAAAATCGCAACTAGTTTTTATCTAGCATATTTATTTATCTTAAGGAGTCAATCATTATTACCTTAAAAAATATAACAAAGAATTATCCAAACGGATTTTGCGCAATCAAAAAATTGGATTTAGAAGTAAAAGCCGGTGATATTATGGGGGTTATTGGGTATTCGGGGGCAGGAAAATCCACCCTTATTCGAATCATCAATCGCTTGGAAGATCCCACTGATGGCGAGCTTATCATAGATGGAATTAATATGCTCTCTCTTAAACCTAAGGAGCTTCAAAAAATACGTCAAAAAATCGGTATGATTTTTCAACATTTCAATTTATTAAGCTCAAGAAATGTATTTGGAAATGTCGCTTTCGCCCTTGAAATAGCAGGCTGGAAACGTCAAAATATCTCCGAACGCGTTTATGAGCTTTTAGATCTAGTTGGGCTTAAGGAAAAGGCAGATTTTTATCCAAGCCAACTTAGCGGGGGACAAAAACAAAGAGTGGCTATAGCAAGAGCCTTGGCAAATCACCCCAAAATTCTTTTATGCGATGAGGCAACAAGCGCTTTGGATACAAAAACCACAAAATCCATCCTGAACCTTCTAAAAAATATTCAGAAAAAATTTGATCTCACAATTGTTCTGATTACACACCAAATAGAAGTTGTAAAAGAAATCTGCACTCAAATGTGCGTGATGAGCGATGGAGAAATCGTTGAAAGAGGACTTGTTCATAAACTTTTTGCAAATCCAAAAAATGAAATAACCAAAGAACTTATCTCTTATCTCCCGCCTGCAGACAGCAAAGATATCCTTTCACATCTGAAAGATCAAAAAAATGTATTTAAGATCATTTTTACAGGAGATAATGCCAATAAACCATTGATTTCAGATGTTATCAAACGCTTTGACATTGATGCCAACATACTTTCGGGAAATATAGAAGATTTGGCAACAGAGAGCATTGGGCATTTAGTGATCAAATTTAACGGAAAAGAAAATAAAATCTCAGAATCCATTGACTATCTGAAACAAAATGGATTAACGATTCAAGAATTAGGGGCTTAAAATGATTTTTGATATGATCCATAACTCGACACTCGAAACTATTTATATGGTATTTTTTTCGTGCATTTTTGCAGTGTTATTTGGACTTCCTTTGGGAGTTTTTTTACAGATCACCAAACAAGATGGCATTCTTCCAATGCCGATGTTAAATAAGGCTTTGGGAGGGATTGTCAATACAGCAAGATCTTTCCCATTTATCATTTTAATTATTTTACTACTGCCACTTTCTCGTCTGATCATTGGGACAAGTATCGGAAGCACTGCTGCCATCATTCCGCTTTCAATTTCTGCAATCCCATTTGTAGCCAGACTTTTTGAAGGGGCTTTAGCCGAAGTTCCCAAAGGATTGATTGAAGCCACACAGAGTATGGGCGCAAATAAATTTATGATTGTAAAAATGATGATTGCTGAAAGCTTACCCTCTTTGGTCAATGCCCTCATCATCACAACCGTTTCCCTTATCGGATATTCTGCAATGGCAGGTGCAGTAGGAGCAGGCGGACTCGGAGACTTAGCTATCAGGATCGGTTATCAGACTTATCGCCCTGATGTTTTACTCTACTCTGTCATCACAATCATTGTTTTGGTACAAATCATTCAAACAAGCGGAGATTTAGTCGTTAAAAGACTGCGAAAATATAAATAAAACTAACAAGGAAAAGTTATGAAAATCATTAAAATGCTTACACTATTTTTCACATTTACTCTAAGTGCATTTGCAGGCAACCTCAAAGTAGGTGCTACACCGGTTCCTGCAGCTGAAATTTTAGAATTTGCCAAGCCGATTTTGGCCAAAGAAGGTGTCAATCTCATTATCCAAAGCTTCACAGATTATGTGACTCCTGATATCTCTTTAAATGAAGGATCTAGTGATGCCAACTTATACCAACACAAACCTTTCTTAGAAAAAATAAATAAAGACAGAGGGTTTAAACTTGTAGCCATTGAACCAATTTATGTCGTTCCTTTGGGATTTTATTCCAAAAAATATAAAAGCGTTGCAGATATTAAAAACGGATCGCTTATTGCATTGCCAAATGATCCAACAAATTATTCGCGCGCTTTAATTCTTTTACACGATAACGGCGTTATCAAACTCAAAGATCCGACAAATCTAGATTCTACAGAATTTGACATTATAGAAAATCCGAAAAAACTCAAGTTTAAACAAGTTGAAGCCGCAATGCTTCCCAAAGTTTTAGACGGCATTGATGCAGCTGTCATCAATGCCAATTATGCGCTTCAAGCTGGGATGAGTCTCAAGCAAGCTTTTTTTCACGAAAATGGTAAATCAATTTATACCAACGTGCTTGCTTCAAGAGAAGACAACCAAAACAATCCCGATATTGTCAAACTTAAAAAAGTTCTCTTAAGTCCTGAAATTAAAGAGTTTATCCTCAAAAAATATAAAGGCGAGATCATCCCAGCTCAATAAAATCATTCAAAAGGAAAAAAAATGAAAAAAATCATCTTAGTCTTACTCATAGGAATCAGCTTCATTTATGCTGAAGTGCTAAAAGTCGGAGCGACACCAATTCCCCAAGCCCAAATTCTCAAAGTCGTCATTCCAGACTTGAAAAAAAAGGGAATTGACTTGAAAATTATTGAATTCACTGATTATGTAACGCCTAATCTTGCGCTTGCAGACAAGTCTTTGGACGTAAATTTTATCCAACACCAACCTTTTTTGGATAAAACAAACAAAGACAGAAATTTAAATTTGGTTTCCATCGCCAAAATCCATATTGAACCGCTTGGATTTTATTCCAAAAAAATAAAATCAATCGAGCAAATCCCAAACGGAGCAACCATTGCTATCCCTAATGATCCAAGCAACGGAGGTAGAGCACTTATTTTACTCCATAAAAAAGGACTTATAACACTAAAAGATCCTGCAAATCTCTATGCAACTGAATTTGACATCATCAAAAATCCTAAAAATATCAAAATTCGCCCCTTAGAAGCAGCAATGCTTACAAAGGCATTGGATGACCTTGATGGAGCAATTATCAATGGAAACTATGCACTTCAAGCCGGATTAAGTGCTAAAGACGCTATTTTTACAGAAGGTCCAGACTCTCCTTATGCTAATGTTTTAGCAGTCAGAAAAGGCGATGAAAATAAAAAAAGTATTCTTGAGCTTAAAAAAGCCTTACAAAGTCAAAAAGTCAAGGATTTTATCTTAAAAACCTATCACGGCGAAATTGTTCCGGCCTTTTGATCAGGCTATGCAAATTAAATTTCTTGATCTTTACGCAGAATATAATATTCTGAAGCCCCAAATTGATTTGCTTTTGTCTGAAATTTTACATTCAAGCGTATTTGTCGGGGGCAAATATGTTCAAAAATTTGAAGAAAATTTTTCACGTTTTAACCGAACAAAAGGCTGTGTGGGCGTAGGTAATGGAACAGATGCGCTTGAAATCGCTATTAAGGCCTTAAATCTCCCCGTTGCAAGCGAGATCATCGTACCTGCTAATACCTTTTTTGCTTCCGTTGAAAGCATTTTAAACAGCGGTTACAAAGCTGTATTGGTTGATTGCACGGAAGATTATCTGATTGATATAAAAGCGTTAGAAAATGCAATCAGTCCTAAAACTTCAGCCATTATGCCCGTTCATCTTTATGGACGTGCGTGCGATATGAATTCCATTATGGATTTAGCTAAAAAACATTCTCTTAAAGTCATCGAAGATTGTTCGCAAGCCCACGGGGCAAAAATCCTTTGGAAAGATGAAATTAAAAATGTTGGAAGTATTGGGAATGTCGGTTGTTTTAGCTTTTATCCGGGTAAAAACATTGGTGCTTATGGAGATGGAGGAGCAATTATTAGCAACGATTTAGAATTATTAAAAATCTGTCGCTCCATTTCCAATCACGGCATTACAAATAATAAATACGATCACGCTTTAATCGGAAGAAATTCTCGCTTGGACTCCTTGCAAGCAGGTATCCTAGACATCAAACTCAAACGACTCCAAGACTCAAATGCCGCACGCCAAAAATGTGCTGAAACCTATAGTCAAAATCTAAGCACATTTGAAAACATCTTCCTACCTCCAAAATCTTGCTTTAAAGAAAACAATGTTTGGCATTTATACGTCATCCGATTGGTAAAAAAATGGAAAGGAAAAAGAAAAATAATTATGGAATATTTGGAAAAAAATGGCATTGCTTGTGGTATCCACTATCCCCAAGACTTGGGAAGCCTAGAAGTCCTTTTGGGGCATCCTGAATGCAAAATTGCCTCAAACAAAAACGCCAAAAAATACGCTTCCGATATTCTAAGCCTGCCGATAGGAGAACACATCAAACAAGAACAAATACTCTATATTTGTGAAAAATTTTATGAGCTTGAAAAGATTATTAATTAATAACAGCTTGCATTGAAATTGATTCGAAAAATTTGGATTGCAAGAATCTATTCAAAACAAATAAAAGCCCCCTCCAATTTAAACGATCAAAAGATAACGTTATTTAAAATCTTTTAAAAGCAAATCTTGGGTATTCATCACACCCACACCTTTATCTAAAATATTGCGGGCGATATCTTGAGCCTCTTTCAAAGAATGCATTTTTGCTGTCCCACATTGGTAAATATTGAGTTCAGGAATATCTTTTTCATCCTTCACTCTCAAAACATCTCGCATACTTGCTTCCCAAGCATCCCTCACATCACAAGGATCAGGTATTCCGATTAAACTCATATAAAATCCTGTTCGGCAACCCATCGGAGAAATATCAATGATCTCAACTCTAGAATTATTCAGATGTTCTCGCATAAATCCTGCGAATAAATGCTCCAAAGTGTGAATGCCCTTTTCGCTTAAAATTTCTTGATTGGGTCTGCAAAATCTCAAATCAAAAACAGATATATGATCTCCTTTTGGGGTTTCCATACTTTTAGCAAGCCTCACTGCCGGTGCAGGCATAATGGTATGATCAACTTTAAAACTATCTAATAAAGGCATATAGACTCCTTAAATTTTCAATGTTGTAATGATTGCTTATTATACCCAAGTTGGGATATAATAAAAAAACTCAAATAAGGAAAAATATGAAACATTTTCTCCTCGCAAGCGCAATTTCTCTAATCTTTATTTATGGATGCGCACAACCTCAAAATATTAGTACCTCATTCCCGACAAAAGAGTGTTCTACTCCCCTTGCAGAAATTTATGTCGAGTCTATCACACACGAAAAAAATGATCTTAATATTACCCCTGAATTCATCAAAGCATTGCTTGAAAAAAATTTAAAGGATAATTGCTTGGTTATAGCAAAAGAACCCAGCTCAAATACTTATTTGGTAAAAATCAATTACAAAACCTCTCTTCAAAGCTCTTCAGATGAAAAAATCGCTAGTTCCGAAGTTAAGAATATCCTTAGTTCAGAAGTTACTTTATCTTTGAAAAATAAAACAACTACAAAAAACTTCAAGGGCAAAAACTCTATCCGAATCAATGGTAAAAAAATTTTAAGCATTGGACAAGACGCCTCCATTACACAAGAAGATAAAAACCAATCCACAAACGAGGCTTTTCAAGCTGCTTATCACTCTATGCTCAATAGTTTTGATACGGGTGTAAAATGAAAATCATACTCAGCACCTTAGCGCTTGCATTGGTATTTTATGGTTGTGCTCAAAAAAAACTTCAAATCAAAAAAAATATTACCGCCATCAAATGCGAAACGTTTTGCAAAGCAAATGAATGCCATCAAAAATGTATAGGAATTGCAGAGTAAGATAGTAAATTTTTTCTTGATATTTACTTTTCTATTCTCATTTATGATATAATTATGATACAAAAAAAATATAAGGAGTTTTTTATGTTATCAAAAGAAATCGTAAAGTTATTGAATTCTCAAGTTGAAAAAGAAATGTTCTCATCAAATTTATATTTAAGTATGAGTTCTTGGTGCTATGAAAATAGCTTTGATGGAGCAGGATTATTTTTGTTTGATCATGCTGAAGAAGAACGCGATCACGCAAAAAGAATCATTACTTACTTAAATGAGACTGATTCTCATGTTGAGTTGGCAAAAATTGATGCGCCTGAAAGTAATTTCAAAGGATTGCTAGATGTATTTGAAAAAACTTATGAACACGAAAAAAAGATTACTCTTTCTATCAATGAGTTAGTTGATCATATGCTTGAACAAAAAGATTATCCGACTTTTAATTTTTTGCAATGGTATGTCAATGAGCAACACGAAGAAGAAGCTTTATTTAGAGGCATCGTTGATAAAGTCAGATTGATAGGAGATAACGGAAACGGATTATATCTTGCTGATCAATACATTAAAAATATTGCCCTCTCAAGAAAATCATAAATCTTCTTTTAGGGAGTGTAATACTCCCTGAAATACTACTCAAAATTTTCTCAAAAAAGTATATCCACAGCCATATAAAATGAATTTGCAGAAATTGTTTCAGTGCTAGGTTCGTGGATTTCTTTTTTATGATTCACATCGATAATTTCATTATAATTTTTTTCATAACGACCCTTAAAATAGTCATAAGATAAAGCCTTATATCCCAATTCAATGCGCAAACGCCTTGAAATTGTTTGAGAAATACCAAAATTTACATAAACACCTGAATTCTTGATGTCTGATTTCTTTTGTGCATTTCTCTTCAAATCCTCAAACATAGGTCCAAAATTATAATCATACCCCAACCCTATAAAAATCCCAAAAGGGGATTTGCCTTTAGTAAAATCAAAAAGATAATCTACACCAATAGAGGCAACATAAAAAGAGTTGTTTTTTCGTCCCTCAAAAACATTATACTTATCTTTGCTCATATTTAAATTTGAGAAATTCAAAGCACCTATAAAACGCAATCCGTTTCTTGGTGTAAGAAAAAGATTATAACCCACTCTCCCACCATATCCTATCGTTATTTCTTTAAAATCTCTTCTGAAAAATTCAAACGTATCGGTCACAGAGGTACTAGGACTGATAAGTACGTTGTGACCTGTGCAACTTGTCATACCATTGGGTAGTTTTTCACATTTCAAATTGCTGATACCAGGATCATAAACAGTTTCTCTAATTTCTTTTGAACCCCAAGATTCTTGAGATGCAGAAACCAGTCCGATTTGTCCGCCGATAAAAAATCCGCTTTTATTTCGGGCAATACTGGCATTAAAAGCATCTGCATAGAGTCCTGTCAAAAACAACAGAGTGATAAAAATAATTTTTGGCATAAGGATCTCCTATTTATGTACTTATTTTTAAACTATATTATATTATCATTAATACTTTAATTAAATTATTTATTATATTAATTGTTCAATAAAAATATTTGTCAAAACTATTGCCATATAGCTTGGTTTAATATTTTTAGAGAAAATGACAAGATCAAAAACAAAGGGTTGCCATATGAAAAATTTTTTACTTCTATCGCCTCTGATTGTGGTATCTTTCTTAACAGCTGCCAACCAAATCCCGCCCAAAACTCCTTATTTTCCACAGCATTTGGATCAATGCATTGACGGATATTTATACAGAGTTTTTTTAGATGAGCGCAATCAAATCATTCCCTCATCAATCCATCAAGTAATGGAAAAAAGCTCTCTGCACCAGAAACTTCTTCCCAAACAATGCAAAGAAAAACGAGAATCTAAATAGTTTTTCCCGGACGCTTCCATACACCAGTTCTAAATACAAGCCAAAATATGAAAGCTCGGATATAGGTTTCTATAAAAATCATTAAAAAAATCCACTCCACCCCAAAGCCAAAATGAATGAACACCCACATCGGAAAAATTCTAAATACCCAAATGCTTATTGCATTAATCCATAAAGAAATCTTTGTAATTCCCGCCCCTCTGAGCGCTCCATCAAGAACAAAAACCCAAATCAAAGGCACTTGAGATAATCCAACTGCCAAAAGATAAAAATGAGAAACATAAAGAGTTTCCTCTTTAGAAGTAAAAATGGATGAAAATTCCACTGAAAATATAGCCATTATCAAACCCAAAATTCCCATAAATACAGAAGAAATCTTTAAAATCGTTTTCACAAAATCCCCTGCTAAATCCACACGATTTGCACCAAGATTCTGCCCCATCAAAGCCATCGCTGCAATCATAAAACCAAAACCAGGCATAAAAGAAAAAGCTTCTATTCGCGTCCCAATTTGCGAACCTGCCAAAACATTATCCCCATATTCAGACAAAAACTTTGTCGTCAATACCAAAGAAAATAATGTCAAAAGCCTTTCAAGTCCAGCAGGAATCCCTATTTTTAAGGCATTCTGAAAAAACAGATAATGGAATCTCAAGTGAAAACTTAAATACCTATTTTTTGAAAGCATCAAGACCAACAAAATAAAAAGCTCCAAATAAGCCACAATAATATTTGAATATGCCGCGCCCAATATCTCCAATCGAGGAAAGCCAAATGTTCCAAATATAAGAGCGTAATTCAAAGCGATGCAAAAAATTGTCGTAAAAATCCTTATCATAAAAGGAGTTAAGGTATCCCCGATAGCTGCAAGTCCAGAAATGATGATATTTTTTAAAAACATTGCTGGCAAAGAATAAATCACCACTCTTAAATAAATTTCTGAAAGATCTCTAGCGTCTTTGCTTAGTTCAATCCAATCCAAAAAATAACCATAACCTAAAAAAGCGATGATCAAAACAGGGATACAAGCAAAAAATGTCCCGATTAAAATCGTTGAAAATACAAGATTTGAATTTTCTCTATCTTTGGCTCCAAAAAATCTCGAAATTTGTGCATTGGTTCCTATATAAAAAATAGCATTAATCGTATAAAACAGCATAAAAAAATTCATTGATACGCCGACTGCGACGATGTGCTTATCAGAAAGCTTTCCCATAAAGAACATTGAAATAGCGATGACAAAAATATCTAGAAATGAATTCGCTCCTGATGGAAGAGCAATATTAAGAATTTTTTTGAGTTTTTGAAAAAATGTCAATTCATTCATTTGATTTTTCTCGCCCCAAAAGCAATCGTTTTTATTTCCCGATCAAGGCGATAAACAATGCACTCTTGTTTAAAAAAAATTTCAAAATCACAGAACTCTTTTTCCAGCTCTGCAGGCTGTAAAATTTTATCCGTGCAAATGTCTGTAGGAAAGTTCTTGTCGGCAACAAATGTCTCCATCAAGAAAACCCCTCCAAACTTCAAACCTTTTTTGATACCCTTAAAAAGCCTTCTATCCAAAAAATAAAAATCCAAAATGACTGTATAGGCATCGGGCTTGATTTCATAAGTATCCAAATCTGAACAGATGGGGATAATCCTTTCTAAGCCCAAAAGTCTTTTGAGTGCAACCTGAGAAATATCGATACACTCGCATATAAAGCCATTTTGAGCTAAAAATTTTGCATTTCTTCCATTCCCGCAAGCAATGTCTAAAACCTTTCCTTTAGGCAAAATACCAGCAAACTTTACTAAAAAATCACTGGGAGTTTCAGGCATCAAGTCTTGGGAATGCCTTTTATCCCACTTAAATGCATCTTCTTTCATCCCTTTTCCAAAATGTTTTACAAAATCATATCCTAATCGGGTTAAATTTTGCATTACCTCAAGAAATTATTTTCTTCGTTCATCAAATTATAAATCATACTAAAAACTTATATTTTGCCCATTTGAGCAAAGCATATGGATAATAAATTATATCAATAGGAACAAATCTCAATAATAAAAATTGAATTTTAAGCATTTGAGACATCTTAAAATCTTTGATGATTTGGTTGATCAAACTATGAACCTCAAATTTGATTGTATCAATTGGAATTCTTTGATTTTTGCCCACATAAATGCTAAGCAGCAAATAACGGATATATTTTTTCAAAATTGGAGTCAAAATTTCAGCCCGAGATTCTTTATGAGTATTCAAAAATGCATTTATATCGTGCATTCTTTCCAGTGGAATTTTAAAATCTTTCAAATTGCTCGAAGCATTTGGATTGCTCTGACGATAAAAATAATAAGCTTTTTCAATATAAGAAATTTTTTTTGCCATACATAATGTTTGAACAGAAAAAGGATTATCCACCCAAGAAGCTCCCTTTGCTTCAACAAATTCAATCTGATGATTGAGCAAAAATTCTCTTTTATAAATTCCTGCCCAGATGCTAGGATGATGGAATAAAAATAAAGGACAATCTTTTATCTCAAAAACTTTCTTGGGAGGCTTGATAGCTTGATTCCATCGCGCCATCTTAAAATGGCTTGCCTTAGAACCCATAGAATCAAAATAATCATAATACGCACATTTAACAATATCTGAATCATTTTCTCCAGCCACTTTAAGAAGCGCTTCATACATACCTGGATCAATAAAGTCATCGGGTTCTAAAATCGCTATATACTGCCCCAAAGCTTTCTTTATCCCAACATTACAGCTATGCCCATAACCAGAATTTGCCTTATTGATAAGCTCAATTCTGCAATCAATTTTGGCATATTCTGAAATAATATCTAAAGACCCATCAGTAGAGCCATCATTAATACAAAGAATCTGCATATTTTGAAGTTTCTGCTTAATCAAAGAATCCAAACATTGCCTCAGATAATTTTGTACGTTATAAATTGGAACAATCACGCTTAAATCAATCATTTTATTCCTATATGTATGATTTTTTGAGCCATATTCTTAGCCCACAACCTGCGTTTGGAACCTATCGGAAAAAATAGTTTGATGAAAATAAATTTTAAAGTTCGTTTAAATCTGAATTTCAAGCTTTTTTGCTCTTGCAAATAGTCTTTGATCATTTTGCGGCGTTTTTTCATTGCTTGTTTTTGAACAAAAAAATAAGAATCTTTTTCCCACCAAGAATTTCCATAATGATGAGCCAAAACTGATCTATGGGTAAGATCTTCCAAAACTGGGGTCCTGCCATAAGAAATAGGAGAAAAATAATCTTTGGGATAGATTTTTACCCTATTGCTTACAATCGGCTCTTTAAAACCAAAAATATACCCTTTTGAATTGGCAAAACTTCCCTTGTCTAAGAAATACAATGCTGTGATTTTAGGTCCAATAAGCAATTCTTTGCGTGCCAAATAGAGTTTTCCCAGATTCTCATAAAGCTCACACATAAACTCACTCAGAGCCGAATGGGGTTTAGATGCCATTGAATGGCTTGTATAGCCACCCCTATCATTCAACTCTGTCCCGATAATCGCATCATATTCATCAGATGCCTCAAACTCATCAATAAGAACATCAAGCTTGTATCCATCAATGATCTCTATATCCCCATCCAAATAAATCCCTCCATATTCCCTCAAAACCCACCATCTGAAATAATCGCTTAAAAACACTCCATCTTCAAGCTCTACCATTGCCCTTACATATGGGTTGAGATCAAGAGGAAGATTGGTAGCATTCCAATGCTTGAATTCATAACCAACAAGCTTTTCTTGCCAATTTTGAAAATATTCCAAATAAATATCTTTTTCTCCCTTAAAGCCAAAAAATATCCGATGTATAACCTTTAACGACATTTTGCCTCCAACATTTTTTCCTCTGATACCGCTTTCATTTTTCCTACCATTTCATCGACACATTTTTTCCAACTAAATTTTTCTGCTTGTAAAATTCCTTTTAAAGATAATTCTTTGGCAAAAGCAGGATCATAATAAATCTTTTTTAAAGAATCTTGCAATGCCAAAGAATCCTTAGGATCAATGAGTATCCCCCCCCCCCCCGACAACTTCAGGAATTGAAGTGACATTAGAAGCTATCAGTGGAGATCCACATTTCATCGCCTCAAGTGCAGGCAAGCCAAACCCCTCATAGATAGACAGATACACGCTGCACAAACTATGTGAATAAAGATTTGCCAAATCTTCATCATCCACATAACCAGCTCGAATGATCTTATCTTTCCAATCGCCCAAGCCATCAATCTTTTTTTCAAACTCCTTGATAAACTCTTCCCAATACCCTCCGCCAAGAACAAATACAAGATCTTGAATTTGATTATTCTTAATAAAATCTATAAAATTTTCTACAACAAACAAGAGATTTTTTCTAGGCTCTAAAGAACATAGGCTGAAAATATATTTTTTATCTTGAGGAATATGGTATTTTTGTCGGATAAGTATATTTTTTCTTGTATTTTTATCGGGGTAAAAATTCTCATTCGTACCCAAATAAGTCACCATAATCTTATCAGGATTAATTTTTGGACAATATTTCAAAAAATCATTTTTTGTATAAATAGAATTGGCAAAATAATAGTCATCTTGGTTTAAAGAAGCTGCAAACTCTTCAAACCAACTTTGCCCCGTAATCTTTTCTTTTAAAAAACCTATAAATCCCCTATCTTGCTTCACAAGATGCTTAGGTAAAACCAAAGGAACAACATCGTGCAATAAAATAAACTTGGTAATATTTTTTTCTTTATAAAATATTTTAGGAACTTTATTTTTAGGTGAAAAATAAATCTCTATTTGATTTAAATTTATTTTTTTAATCCCAGACATAAATAATGCCAATTGTTCTAAAAAAAATAAAATCAATGTGGTTAATTTCGAAAGTAAGATTTGAAATATACCCTTAGGAATAAATTTTGACTTCAGATAATACAAATAAGACACAAATAAAACAGATTTTCTATACACCTCAAGAAGCTTAACATTCTTTAAATTTCTTTCTTGTCTAATTTGCTCTTTAAAAATATAAAAAGTTTTGACATCTGCATAAATTGTAATATCCAAATCTTTATATTGAAGCATCTGTGTGAGAATATTATAGGCACTAAAAAATATTCCACTTCGAGAAGAATTATTCTGTGTTATATATTTAAAACAATACCCATCAAAAATAATTTTCATCCTTTATATCTCCTTAAATATTTTAATAATTTTTATTTTTAGAAATACTAACTTACTCATCCAAAGAATGTTTTTATATGTTTCCCCTCCCCATACTTGTTTGGCATAAAAGATGGAGATATTTTGATGATTTACAATGATACAATCAGACATCAGCTTTATTTTTTGGGCTGAAGCATCTGATTCATTATCAAAAATACAGTAATCATAAAACATTTTTTTCTTTAAATTTTCTGCAACTGATGCCCAAAAATATACCACAAAGGATAAAAAACGAACTATTAAAATTGAAAAAACTCAACATCGAATCAAAAAACATACTAATAATAAATCCTGATAAAAAAATGATGAAAAAAGATATGAAAAAAGTTTCATAAAAATCATTCGTTTGTCTTAAATACGAAGTAAAATGCCTGATCATACAACAAAAATTTATTATGATAAATAAAAATCCCACAATACCCAATTCAAATATAAATGATAAAGGCATATTGTGAATATGATCATAAAAACTAATTTTACCGCTGTGATTCAAAGCATAAGGATGGTTATTCGAACTTGACTTAAAAACATTTAAAATATTTTTATCGAAAAATCTGGAATAAAACCCGTTTGGACGAAAAGGATTTTCTGCGATTGCTAATAAAGCGCTTTTCCAAAGACTTAATCGACCCAATGCATTGGATTCAAAACTAAATCTTTGATCCAATTTATCCCCGCTATATTCAGAACATTTATACAAATAATTGATAAAACACCTCTTATCAAATCTACCCATCTCACTAGGAGCATAATGCCAAACAACGCTAATATGTTCAAGCATTTTTTTGAAATTGAATCGATCACTAAAATGAGAGCTTAAAAAAATCACCCCAATACCAATCCCAGTCAAGAAAACAAATACAATGGGAATGATGATTTTTTTATATTTGATGTGCAAGAAAAATAATGCCACAAAAATCATTGTTGCCACAGACAAAATTAAAGCACGTGTTCCATTTGCATATATCGCCAAAAGACTAATACCAAAAGCCACGTAAGAAAAAAAACGCCATTTCCCACTCAAATAAACTACCATCGTCATACCCAAAGCAAAAGAAAGAATCAAAAACATTCCATAAGGAATAATAAGGGCCTCTCCAAAGCCTGTGGCACGATCACTATGATTGATAAAATAATCATAAATAGTTGCTAAAGGGTGGAAAAAAATCATCCCACCAAGCAAAATCAAAAAAAATCTCAAAGCTTTTTGAGATAAATTTTTTATCACAAAATAAAAAAATAAACTCAAAATCAAAGGCAAAATCAAAAAAAGTCCGATAGCCTTGAGTGTGGCTTGAGTATCAAAAGCAAAATGCACTGATACAAGTGCCATAAAAACAACGCCCAAATAGCTTAAAATCCAAAACCAAATCGGATAAAATTCTCTTAAAATGGTTCTGAAATTAAAATCGCTCTTATAAATATAATACGCGTATAACAAGCCTCCGACAAGCAAAAATATCGCTCCGAATCGATCGGGTATATTCGCTCCAATCATAAAAAAACCTGCAACTAAAAACAAGATGCTCAAAGAAATAATTTTATTGGGAAATATCTTTAAAAGGACACTCATTGCGATATTTCCTTAAAATATTGGTGTCTCTTTTTCAAACCGCAATAACCATAATGCATAAAATAATATACGCTTTTGAAAAAACTTAATTTTTCCACTTCGCGATAAACCTGCCATTGGCGTTTAGCAGATTTAAATTTATTATAAGTATCGCTACCTGAACGGATGCGTATAGAGGCTAAATAAGGTTCGTGATTATGAATAGGGGGGGGGGGCATAACTTTTATATTGCTTAAGAATCTTTAGCCAAATCTCATAATCGTGGCGGATCGTTCCACTGCTTATTTTTCCCAAAACAGAAGCATCATAAATAGCTGTAGAATTCCCTATATCACAAGTTTTTAAAATGTCTTTATAGTTAATGTTTTTTTTAGGAAAAAAAGACCCAATTCTTTTATTGGATTCATCAACTACAAAATAAGGTGTATGCGAAAACACGATATTTTCACTAAGCATAAACTCAATCTGAATCTTGAGTTTATCTTTCTCCCACATATCATCTGAATCCAAAAAAGCAATGAATCTTCCTTTAGCCCTCTCTAAAGCAAGATTTCTAGCCTTAGAAACCCCGACATTTTGAGTAAGCAAAATAGGCAAAACTCTAAAATCTTTTTGAGCATACTCTTGAATAATAGCAGGACTTTCGTCATCTGAAGCATCATCAACAACTAAACATTCAAAATCTTTAAAACTCTGAGAAATCACAGATTCAAGCGCAAAACTTATAAATTTTGCAGTATTATAGCTAGGAATAATGACTGAAACCAACGGCATTTCTTACCTTACTCTTCCAAATATATGATTCACAAATTCTAAATTTTATAATTAGATTATTTTTGCGAATGATAACTTTAATTTTATTACTTTTACCTTAGTTTATCGAATAGCTCTAAAACATTCAATATTGCCTTATCCATATCAAAATACTCGTATTTTCCTAACCTACCGATAAAATAAACATTCTCCAATTCCAAAGCTTTTTGCAAGTATTTCTCATACAATGCCCTATTTTTATCATTAGGCACTGGATAAAAACGTTCCATACCTTTTGAATAATTCTTGGGATATTCAAAAGAAATAACGCTACGAGATGTTTTTTGGCTCAAAAAGTATTTATATTCCACAATTCGAGTAAAATCATAATTATTAGGATAATTAATGACAGAAGCAGACTGGAAGTATTCCTTTGAGATTTTCCTAAAATCAAACTCCAAGCTTCTATAAGGCAACTCTCCAAAGCAGTAATCAAAAAACTCATCAATCCCCCCACTATAAAACACCCTTTGTATCTCAAGATTCTTAAATTCCTTAAAATCGCTTTGCAGACGGACTTCAATCAAGGGATTTTTAACCATCCTCTCACACATTTTGGTATAGCCCTCAAAAGGAATGCCTTGAAACTTATCCTTAAAATAACGGTTGTCTTTACCGATGCAAACAGGAACTCTTGAAAGGACTGAAGAATCAAGATCTTTTGGGGAACATTGCCATTGTTTGAGCGTGTAATGGTAAAAAATATTTTCATAAATAAATTCGCTTAAAAACTTTAAATCTTCTATTTTAGAAAGCTCTAAAATAGACACTCTACTCCCATAAGGATAGGCTTTTAAAAGTTTGCTTTCTAAATCTGAGGCAAGAGATTCTGGAAAAAGCATACGGAGTGAATTCAGATTAAAAGGGATAGGTACATAACACCCATTTATCAATGCTTTTACTTCATGCATATAAGGATAAAATTGTGTAAATTGTCTCAAATACTCCCAAACCTTGCAAGAATCGGTATGAAAAATATGCGCTCCATACTTATGAACATTCACTCCTTCATCATCATAATCATAAAGATTCCCCCCAATATGATTGCGTCTATCGATAACAAGAACTTCCTCTTTAAGCTCATTAGCCAACCTTTCTGCAAGAACCAATCCTGAAATTCCCGCACCCACGATCAAATTTCTAATTCCCATATTTTCACCCCAATATCATCGCGCCGATAACGCCAAATACAAGCAAAGGAATGTTATAAGCGATGAATGTCGGCACGCAAGTATCCCAAATATGATTGTGTTGCCCATCAGCATTCAATCCTGAAGTCGGACCCATTGTGCTTGATGAGGCCGGAGAACCGGCATCTCCCAACGCTCCTGCGATACCAAGCAATAAAATCGTTGCAGGCGTTCCAAAACCCAATGCAACGCACAAAGGACAATAAAATGCAGCTATCACAGGGATTGTTCCAAAAGAAGTCCCGATTCCAAGCGTAATAAGCAATCCTATCACGAGCATCAAAATCGCACCCCCGAGCTTGCCCCCAACCATACTTGTCGTCGCTGAAACAAGCTCCCCAATCGCTCCGCTTTCCTTAAGCACTTCTCCAAAACCCGCAGCAATTAGCATTACAAAGGCAATAAATGCCATCATCTTCATTCCCTCATCAATGATCAAATCCATCTCATTCCATTTCACAACCTTCCCTGCAAGCATCACCACAAGCCCCACAAAAGCGCCAAAAGGCAAAGATCCCGTATAAATTTGAACCCCAAAAGCCACCAAAGCTCCCAAAAGCATAAAATAATCTTGAAACCCTAGCCGAATATTTTCAAGCTTGATTTCTTGATTTTTAAAAATCTCTTCGCGATATTCCCTAGGCTTTCTATAAAGAATCAATATGGCAATAAAAAGCCCCACAAGCATACTTAAACCCCCTATCCACATCACACTTGCAATATCTGAAAGCTCAACAGCAATGCCATTTTGAATCATCTGATCACGCAAAATAGTATGAAAAATCAACCCAAACCCCACTGGAATCGAAATATAAGGAGCCTCAAGTCCAAAAGTCAATGCACAAGCCACCGCCCTACGATCAACTTTAAGCCTATTCATCAACCCCAAAAGTGGAGGGATCAAAATCGGGATAAAAGCAATATGAACCGGAATTAAATTCTGCGAAAAACAAGCAATGAAAGCGATGAAAAAACATAGAAAAACAGCTTTACCATCAATAAGTTTTGCCATCTTATAAATGAGTATTTTTGTCAGATTCCCCCGCGAAATCGCTACGGCTAAAGCACCCAAAAGAACATAGCTAAGAGCAGTTTCAAGATTGCCTTTCATTCCTGCTATCATCACTCCCATCGTCTCAATCGCTCCCATACCTGCCATCAAGCCCCCAACTAAAGAAGCTGCTATGATTGCAAGCATCACATTCAATCGAAACAAACACAAAATACACATCACAAGCACAGCGATGACGACAGGATTAAATATTATCAAACTTATTTTCCCTCAATCACAAAATCTTTTCAAAATATCCCCATAAAACTCAATGCGCCTATCCCTTAAAAATGGCCAAATACGTCGTATTTCTTCACATTTTTCCAAATCGATTTCAGCATTTAGTATTTCATCTTTTTCGGTATTCCCTAAAGCAAGCAATTCCCCTTGTGCTCCAAAAATAAAACTAGACCCCCAAAAACGAATGCCTTCAAGAACTCCTGAAGGGTCTTTTTCAAACCCCACTCGATTCACTGCGACCACAGGGAGCGTATTGGCAACGCTATGCCCCCTTTGCACCGCAATCCAAGCTTCTCTTTGACGTGCTTTCTCTTCAAAATCATCATTCTCAAACCAACCGATGGCAGTAGGATAAATCAAAATCTCTGCACCCTTTAAAGCCATAATTCGTGCTGCCTCAGGATACCACTGATCCCAGCAAATCAGCACACCAAGCTTCCCTACGCTTGTCTCAATCGGTTCAAAACCCAAATCACCTGGAGTAAAATAAAATTTCTCATAAAAACCCGGATCATCAGGGATATGCATTTTGCGATACTTTCCTGCGATACTCCCATCTTTTTCAAATACAACAGCAGTATTATGATACAAACCACTTGCGCGCCTCTCAAACAAAGAAGTCACCAACACTACCCCATATTCCCTAGCAGCCTGCGAAAAAAACTCAATATCAAGTTTATAATAAGCTCCATAATCAAAAGTGGCCGTATCTTCATTTTGACAAAAATATTCACTGCAATGAAGCTCTTGAAGAACGATAAGATTCGCTCCCTTCGCACAAGCTTCCTCCATCATCAAACGCGTGTGCGCCATAGTCGATTTTCGATCCGCTTTAAAACTATGCTGTAAGGCAGCAACCTTTATTTTCCTCATTTTCTAATCTTCTTCATATTCATCATCTGAACTCTGATAGTCATCATCGTCATAACCGCTGTATGAAGTCGTATCCTCATCGTCATCATCATAATCTTGATAATCCTCTTCATAGCCTTCATCTTCAATTTCATCATCTTCATACATTTTATAAACATAAGATTTTAACATCGTTCTCTCCTGTTTAAAATATCCCGAATAATCTCACTCCCAATCTGCAAACCAAAACTTCCAGTTACTGCACTAAAGCTCCCTAAGGGTTTGCACCTTGGATTCTCAGGACTAAATATTACCTTAAAATCACCACAAAAACCTTCTTTCTTTAACAATTCTCTGAATTTTCTAGCAAATTTATCCCCATAGCTTTTCCAAACAGAATCCACTTTGATCTCTAAGGGATTAAGTTTTTTAGCACTTCCTGTAGAACTAACATAAGTTCCATAAGGCATCTTGGCACAAATTTTTGCCAATGCAACTTTAGCAGGAATATCATCGATAGCATCGATAACATAATCGTATAAAGTACAATCAAAATCTTTCAAAAAATCAGCATTTACAAGTTTTTTGACAGGCTCTACCCCCATATACATTTCAGACAATACCTCGACCTTGCTTTCTCCTACCCGATCAGAACCGATCTGCCTATTTTGATTGGTAATATCAAAAATATCCTTATCTACAATGGTTATATGCCCAATCCCCGTCCTATATAGACAATCTAGAGCAAATCCCCCCACGCCTCCTAAGCCAAAAATAATTATTTTTTTATCTCTAAAAAGCTCAAAATCTTCTCCAAACAAAAATCTCGTGCGGACAAACCTATCCTCCATCCGTTTCCTTTAAATTTTTTTTATTATTTTATCATACTCCAAACACTCCACAAGGGGATTTTAACAAAAGGATCGGGTATAAAAATATGAAAAAAATCATTTTATTAACTTTTTTGATTGCTTCAACTTTTCTAAATGCAACAGAATCCATCACAGTCAAAGATTATTTTGGAACACAAACTTTTAAAGAACCAATAAAACGCGTCATTTATCTAGGAAGTTATGCCGAAGTTCCAGCGATGCTTGGAATTTGGGATGAAATAGTAGGGATGGCATCTTATGGCTTCAAAAGCGATATTGTCAAAGCGACTGCAAAAAACCTTGATTCTATTAAACAGTTAAGCGATGATCATTATGCAGCTTTAAATATCGAAGAACTCAAAAGCCTCTCACCCGACATTATCATCACCTACGTCGGGAATCCTCAAGCTGTCGAATTCGCCAAAAAATTTGGAATCAATTTTTTATCTTTCAAAGACAGAACTGTTCAAGGTGTGATCGAAAACATCACCACACAAGCCAAAGTTCTTCAAAAAGAATCTCAAGCACTCCCAAAGATTGCAAAAATGCAAGAAATTCTAACGCTGATTGAACAGAAAACAAAAAATATTAAGAACAAAAAACGCGTTATAGAGATTTTTCACAAACCCAACCAACTTAGTGGAAAAGAAAGCCTTGATTCAGACATTATGGTCTATGCAGGCGTGGAAAATCTAGGTCTTAAATACATCGATCACGGGCGAGCAGAAATCAGTCTAGAAAAAATAATTTCAGAAAATCCCGAAATAATTTTTATTTGGTGGCTTAGCCCCTATAATCCCCAAGATTTATTAAATAATCCGCAGCTTCAAACCATAGCAGCAATCAAAAATAAACAAGTCTATAAACTTCCTCCGATTGACATCGGTGGTCCTAGAACTCCACTCATATCCCTCTTTATAGCTTCCAAAGCCTACCCACAAGCTTTTAAAGACACGGATATAAACGCACTTTTAAAAGATTATTATAAAAACGTTTTTGATCTCAAACCATCTGAAATCAAGCCTTTTTTATGGGAATAAACGACACTGATTTTTTTTGAAGATTAGAAATTTCAATCAAAAATTCAAAAATCAAATCAATAATGGCGATATAAAATCTCTATTTTTTAAAATCTTTTTCTTTAGGAGGGGGCGAGTTTTACTTGTGAAACATCGCCCACCCCCTTCCTAAGACCTACCCCCGCTTTTTAAATGCAAATTTCCAAAACCTATTCTTATCTGCTAATGCTTTTAATGTCAAAAGTTAAAGTTGTGCTTTGGTTTTTTCTTAAAAGTGTCATAGGGTATAGGGTTGTTAAGGGACATAAGGGGCAATCTTTTCAATTTAAGCCCCCTTATGTCCCTTAAAAAGGCGAAGCCTTAGAAATAAAATAATTTTTGAAAAAGCATTTATAAAAATCAAGTTATTTTAAAAATGGATTAAAATACATAAAGATGGTTGCGGGAGACGGATTTGAACCGCCGACCTTTGGGTTATGAGCCCAACGAGCTACCGGACTGCTCTATCCCGCGATAAAGATTAAAATGATAAGAAGAAGTGGCTGGGGTAAAAGGATTCGAACCTCTGAATGCCTGGACCAAAACCAGGTGCCTTACCGCTTGGCGATACCCCAATAAAATAATCATAAAACAAAATCTTTTAGAGGTGGAATTATAATCACTTTAGAAAAAATTGTCAATAACTCCTCTACTCCTTGCTTCTCTCCCTCTGGTATCCAAGTTCAAAAAGAATTAAAAACATTATTAAATCTATATTAAATCAAGGCAGATCACATTGCCCTCTTTATTTCCATTTAACCTGATGAGATAGATTCATATAAATCTCTTTTTCTAATCCCCCTCCCCCAATATCAAACTGAATCTGAAAAGGATTTGTTTATTTGTTGGAAGCAAGCTGTTATCCAATCTAAGAATGTTGCAACAATCATTGCAACAATATGAGATGAAAGAACCT